>JAYSSN010000209.1:0-1644 GCA_043720555.1 Rhodobacterales bacterium
CCGGCCGCGTCTGCATTCGACCGCCGGTTGCGCCGGTCCCAGGTCCGCCCGCCGTCTTCGGTTGCAAACACCCCCGCCGCCGAAATTCCGACCCACAGCTTGGCCGGATCGTCCGGATCGGCCACGATGCTGTGCAGGACCAGCCCCGCACCGCCCGGCTGCCAGCTGTCGCCCGAGGGGTGATCGCTGAGCCCCTGCACCTTGTCCCACGCCGTGCCGCCGTCCGTGCTGGCAAACAGTGCGGCAGGCTTTGCTCCGGCATAAAGTGTCGCGCCCGACAGGCCCAGCGACCACAGCGCATTGATCTGCCCGGTAAAGGGCGCGGCCGGTGCCGGGGACTGGCCGGTATGCGCCGCGAAATCGGGATCGCGCGCCAGCCATTCGTCGAGCTGACCGTTCGACAAACGCGACGCCACCCACGTCTCGCCGCCATCATCGGACCGCCAGACCGCCGTCCCGTGCCACTCGCCCCCGGTCGCGGCCCAGATCGTGCCGGTGGCCGGATCGCCGATTACATGGTTGGCGGGCCATCCGTCACAATATGGCCCGCGCAACTGCCAGTCATGGCGCGCCGCATCTGACGTGACAAGGAACACACCCTTGGTGGTTCCGATCAGAACCGTGACCGTCTGTGCCATCGCGCGCCCCCCACGTCTACGCCATGTGCAGCATAGGCCCGGCCAGGCCGACCTGCCAAGTGCCATGTCGGGCGGCGGCACCGGGGGTTTCCCACCCCGGGACCACCGTGGAGTATTTTCACAAAGAGAACGTCACGCCACGTCGAATTCCAGCGCCTTGACCTGCTGGAACATGCCGGTCGATTCCAGCGTGTCGATCACTTTGGGGTCGATGGCCTGATCGAGATACAGAATCGCAATTGCCTCTTGCCCCACGCCGGATCGGCCCAGGGTGAAGTTTGCGATGTTCACGTTGTTCTTGCCCATCGTCATGCCCAGAAGGCCGATGATGCCCGGCACATCCTCGTTGGTGGTGTACAGCATGTGCTGGCCGATTTCGGCGTCAATGTTGATGCCCTTGATCTGGATGAAGCGCGGTTTGCCGTCGGAAAAGCAGGTGCCAGCGATCGACCGTTCACGCTTGTCGGTGACCATCGTGACCTTGATGTAGGCGTCAAACACCCCGGTCTTGTCCTGCCGTGTGGTCGAAACCTGAATGCCGCGCTCCTTGGCCACCACCGGGGCAGACACCAGGTTTACATCCGGGTTGGTCGCCTTCATCACGCCCGCGATCACCGCGCAGTTCAGCGCCTGCAGGTTCATGTCCGCCACCGCGCCATCGTAAAGGATGTTGATCGCCTTCACCGGCTCTTCTGTCATCTGGCCAATGAATGCGCCCAGATGGCTGGCAAGCTTGATCCACGGCCCCATCACCGCGGCCTCTTCCGCCGTGACCGACGGCATGTTCAGCGCGTTCTGCACGGCCCCTGTCAGCAGGTAATCCGACATCTG
The DNA here is from genome assembly GCA_043720555.1 of Rhodobacterales bacterium. Taxonomy (GTDB): domain Bacteria; phylum Pseudomonadota; class Alphaproteobacteria; order Rhodobacterales; family Rhodobacteraceae; genus JAAFHS01. The sequence continues at coordinate 1,470 of JAYSSN010000209.1, forward strand.
TTCGGCCACCTGCAGCGCCACATTCTCCTGCGCTTCGGTGGTCGAGGCACCGAGGTGTGGCGTCACCACGACGTTGGGCAGGTTGAACAGCGGGCTTTCTGTGGCGGGCTCCACCTCGAACACATCCAGCGCCGCACCCGCGATATGGCCGCTGGTCAGCAGGTCGGCCAGCGCC
>JAYSSN010000210.1:0-3929 GCA_043720555.1 Rhodobacterales bacterium
GAACGGCTTTTACGCTGCTACAAAAATCATTGACATTAAGGACGATAGTGGTGGTGTACAACAGGACGAACTCACGTTCGTATTTTCAATACTTGCGGACGGAACTGCGGATTTTTCTCGGCCTTGAACGTCGCAACTGGTTCAACTACACAAGCTGTGTTACTATTGGCTGTGCTTCTTGATGAAGAAATCGTTTTCCACTCACGTCTCCCACGATCTGTGGAGGATGCTGAAGAGCTTAAAAGAAATTCCGAAAAATTTCACGATGATCCGTTCATCACATCCGGATCTTTTCCCGTGCGGGCCCTGTGCCTGGGTGAAGGCGGATGCCAGTTGATCCCATTCCCGACAGTCCCTTGTCGCGGATCGTGAAGGAAACATGACAGTTCTTGGCTAGACATGCGCACCGATGCCACGGCCCAAGGGATGACCATGCAGGATACCGATTACATCATTATTGGCGCAGGCTCTGCGGGCTGCGTGCTGGCAGAGCGGCTCAGTGCCAGCGGCAGGCACAAGGTGACGGTGCTGGAGGCGGGTGGGTCAGACCGGCGGTTTTATGTGGGGTTGCCGCTGGGGTATGGCAAGCTGTTCTACGACCCGGCGGTGAACTGGATGTACCGCACAGAGCCTGATCCGGGCCTCGATGGTCAGCGCGATCACTGGCCGCGGGGCAAGCTGCTTGGCGGGTCGTCGTCCATCAACGCGATGGTGTGGATCCGGGGGCACCGGGCGGATTACGACGAATGGGGCGCGAACCCCGGATGGGGCTGGGATGATGTGCTGCCCGCCTACCGCGCAATCGAGGACAATCAGGCGGGGGGGGACGCGTGGCGGGGCACGGGCGGTCCGCTGTTCATTTCGGACAATCGGGCGGGCTTGCATCCGCTGGTGCAGACGTATCGGGCAGCCTGCGCATCTGGCGGCCTGCCGTGGAATGAGGATTTCAACGGGGCGCAGCAGGAAGGGGCGGGCGTCTATCAGATGACGATCAAGAGCGCGCGGCGCAATTCGGCGGCGCGGGCATTTCTGCGTCCGGCAATGCGGCGCAGCAATGTGCGCGTCATCACGCATGCGATGGTGACAAAGGTCATCATCGAGGGCGGCCGGGCCGTGGGGGTGGAGTATCTGCGGGGCGCGCAGCGTCTGACGCTGCGCTGCAAGGGCGAGGTCATCCTGTCGGGGGGCGCGATCAATTCGCCGCAATTGCTGCAACTGTCGGGGATCGGGCCGGGGGCGTTGTTGCAATCGCTGGGCATTCCGGTGGTCCGGGACAATGCGAATGTGGGCGATCATCTGAGCGATCATCAGGGGGTCAACTACACCTACAGCATGCGGGTTCCGACCTATAACGATGCGCTGCGGCCCTGGTGGGGCAAGCTGCGGGCCGGGGTGGAATGGGCGCTGCTGGGCCGGGGGCCGCTGGCAAAGTCGATCAACCATGCGGGGGGGTTCTTTCGCACCTCGCCCGATCTGGACCGGCCGAACATGCAGTTGTACATGCAGGCGTTCTCGACCCTGCTGCCGCGCACGGGAGAACGGCCTGTGCTGACGCCGGACCCGTGGTCGGGGATGTCGATCGGGCTGTCGAATTGCAGGCCGACGAGCCGGGGGCATATCCGGATTTCTTCGGCAGATGCGCTGCAGCATCCGGTGATCGTGGGCAACGCGTTTTCGACCAGCCATGACGTGGATGAAATGCTGCTGGCGGTGAAGTTCCTGCGCCATCTGGCGGCGCAGGCGCCGCTCGCGCGGCTGATCAACCAAGAACTGCGGCCGGGGCCGGGCGTGGTGACGGATGAGGATCTGATCCTCGATTTCAGGCGGCGGTCGGGGACGGTGTATCACCCCAGCTGCACCTGCCGGATGGGCGCGGCTATCGGGGCTTCGGTGGTGGACGCGCGGCTGCGCGTGCATGGGGTGGCGGGACTGCGGGTCATTGATGCGTCGGCGTTTCCATCAATCATCGCGGGCAACACCAACGCGCCCGCGATGCTGATGGGGTGGAAGGGTGCCGCGCTGCTGTTGGAGGATGCCCCCTGATCGCGGGGCTTGTCGGCGCGGACGGCAGAACCCTGGACATTGGCCGATGCGTTGCATCTTTGCGCCAAAGGTTGCGCCACATCAAAGTCGGTGGTGGGCAAGGCGACTAGACAGGTCGGGTAACCCAACTCTTTTACAGGAGAACCCGATGGTAACGAGACGCGCTGCTTTGATGGGGGCGGCCCTGATGGCTGCGGCACCCTATGTAATCAAGACCACTGCATCGGCACAGGAGGCAGATGTCGCAGGCGCGGCACCGGTTGATCTGACGGCTTTGCCGCGTCGCGCGGTGAAACTGGTGGCACCGCCCATGGTCCACGCCCATGAACAGGTGGCAACATCCGGACCTGCGGTCATCGCGTTCGAGATGAAGATCATCGAAAAGGAAATGCAGGTGGCCGAGGACGCCTATGTGCAGGCGATGACCTTCAACGGGTCGATGCCCGGCCCGATGATGGTGGTGCACGAGGGTGACTACGTTGAACTGACCCTGTTCAACCCGCCGGAAAACATGCTGCAGCACAACATCGATTTTCACGCGGCCACGGGCGGGCTTGGCGGTGGGGCGCTGACGCTGATCAATCCGGGCGAAAAGACGGTGCTGCGGTTCAAGGCAACGCGGCCGGGGGTGTTTGTCTATCACTGCGCGCCGGGTGGCCCGATGATCCCCTGGCATGTGGTGTCCGGCATGTCGGGCTGCATCATGGTGTTGCCGCGTGACGGGTTGAAAGACCACCTCGGTGCGCCGGTGTCTTATGACCGGGTCTATTACATCGGTGAGAACGACATCTACATTCCCAAAGATGCCGATGGCGCCTATCGCCGCTTTGCCGATGTTGGCGAAAGTTATGAAGACACGGTGACCGTCATGAACGGATTGATCCCGTCGCATGTGGTGTTCAATGGCAAGGTTGGGGCGCTGACAGGTGAAAACGCACTGCCGGCCACTCAGGGCGAGACGGTGTTGTTCGTGCACAGTCAGGCCAACCGCGACACCCGTCCGCATCTGATTGGCGGGCATGGTGATCTGGTGTGGGAAATGGGCAAGTTCAACAACCCGCCTGCGCGCGATCTGGAAACGTGGTTCGTACGGGGCGGATCGGCGGGTGCGGCGCTGTACACGTTCCTGCAACCCGGCGTGTATGCCTATGTCAACCACAACCTGATCGAGGCGGTAAACAAGGGGGCAACGGCTCACGTTCTGGTCGAAGGCGACTGGAACAACGACCTGATGGAGCAGGTGGTGGCCGCTGTCGCCTATAACACCACGCTCGAGGGGTCGTCGGCGCTGCCATAAGGCCTTACGGCTCTGATATCGGCGGGCAGCCCTGTAATGGGGCTGCCATTTTCAACAGAGGGCATGGTGATGACTGCGTATTTGATGCTGCTGTCAACTGCTGCGCTGGCAGTCTTCGTCGTGGCGGGCGGCTTGCCGCGGCGCATGGCTACGCCCGAACCCGTGTTGGCCGAACTGGTGCATCTTGATGCGGGAAGCTATGCCTATCGTCCCGCGGGCGAATTTCGCATCGGCACACGGGTGGTGGATGCGCCGCGGCTGGCGCAGTCGGCCGCACGCGGGCTCGATGTCATGAAATACCAGGTAAGCGAGGCCGACTATGCCCGCTGCATCGCAGCCGACGCCTGCCCGGCGGTTGAAACGCAGGGGTTGGCCACGCGTGCCCAGACGGGCATCAACCATGCCGATGCCACGGCCTATGCGGCCTGGTTTTCTGATCTGACCGGACAGCACTGGCGGCTGCCGACCGATGCTGAATGGTTGCGCGCGGCGGGCGACCGGGCCGAGGATGACGGGCTGGAGGCCGATGCAAGCGGCGCTGATCCGTCGCGCCGGTGGCTTGCGGCCTATCGCCGCGAGGCCGCGGTCC
>JAYSSN010000211.1:0-3926 GCA_043720555.1 Rhodobacterales bacterium
GTTTCGGCCATATTGCAGGCCGAGGTGCCGGGTAGCAGCTGATCCCCCCGGATACCGGCGGCAAGGGCGGCTTCGATCAGCGATTTCCGTTCGGCCACGGAAAAGCTATTCGCCTCGCCGGTGGTGCCCAGAATTGCCAACCCCTGCGCGCCTTCGGCCAAGAGGGCGCGGCAATGCGCGGTGAACAGGCCAAGGTCGGGGGAGCCGTCGGCGGCGATAGGTGTTGCCGCGGCACAGTTCACGCCGCCAATTTCATGGGTCATTTCGCTCTCCCCGCGACCAGCTTGCGCGCATAGGCGATGGCGTGGTCCATGTTGATATGTTTGGCAATTCCCTTGCCGGCAATGTCGAAGGCGGTGCCGTGATCGACCGAGGTGCGGTCAATGGGCAGCCCGACCGACACGTTGACGCCGGTGTCAAAGGCCACCAGTTTGACCGGGATATGACCCTGATCGTGATACTGGGCGACGATCAGGTCGAAGGCGCCGTTATAGGCGCGGTAAAACAGCGTATCTGCAGATATCGGGCCAAAGGCGTTGATGCCCTCGGCCTGCGCCTGCGCCACGGCAGGAGCGATCTGGGTGTCATCCTCGGTGCCGAACAGCCCACCTTCGCCGCAATGTGGATTCAAAGCCGCCACAGCAATACGGGGGCGGTCATAGCCGATGCGCTGAAGATGCGCATGGCCCTGCCGGATGGTTTCCAACACCCGTTCAGGCGTGATGCGGGTGATGGCGTCCTTCAGGCTGATATGGGTGGTGCAATGGATCACCTTCAACCGGTCAGAGGCCAGCAGCATCCAAGCCTTACCCCCGGTAAGATGCGCCAGCATCCCGGTGTGGCCGTCATAATGGTGCCCTGCGAGGTTCAGCGATTCCTTGTTGATCGGCGCGGTGACGATGCAGCCGATTTCACCTCGTTCAGCAGCCCGCACTGCCGCCTCAATAAAACGGAAACTGGCATCACCGCCGCGCGGGTCGAGTTGGCCAAGGGCAAGCGGTCCGCCCTCGATGGGCAGGTCAATGACGGTCACATCAACGCCCGGAATAATGGGAATCGACAGAGTCGTTGCAATGGCCTGTAGGGTGGCGAGGTTGCCGAATATGCGGGTCTGGGCGCGGTCTTGCGGGGTCATCGCTGCGACGGATTTGAGGGTAACTTCGGGGCCGACTCCAGCCGGGTCGCCAAGTGTGATGCCGATCATTGCGATGCTTTCAGCTGTTCAGCGGACAGGCGCATATGTTTGATGGCCCGTCGGTGCAAAGTATAGGCAATATCAAGACTGCCATCGGAGGCCTGATTCAGCACCGGATAAGACATCTCGAAATTCTTGCCGTCGAGCGAGTTATTGGACAAGCAGGTGCCCGGCCCATACTGCAACAGGATGCGTTGAGGGAAATTATGGCCCTCATCCGAAGACATAGCCAGAACCATCGGTGCGCGCGGCACGCCCCAGATCGGCGTGCAGCCGCCCTGCGCCTCGGGCCGGTCATCATCGCCCAATTCGTCATACAGCGACACGCGGCGGTCGGGGCTGAGGGCTGCATTGACCGGGTTGCAGACCATGGCCAGACGACCATCGGCCAACCGGATCACCCCGATGGAAGAATTGTTATTTGGCACATCCGTGGGCTGCGGCACCGACCAGCTTTCGCCGCTATCCGCGCTTTCGGTGCGGTGGACGAAATCGGCCTGACGACGGCGAAAAAAGGCGGCCAGACGGCCACGGCCAAGATCGACAATCGTCATGTGAACGCAGCCGGTTGACCCCGGCACCGCTATCAGCCGCCATGCTTGCCCCTGATCGGCGCTAATCGCCACTGACGCCGTGTCATGCCGCCCGGTCCAGCGTGCGCCGGGCGCATGGGTGCAGTGGAACAGCGGTAACAGCCAAGCCCCATCGGCGCGGACATGCACCGCACCGCGCACGAAACTGCCCAAAGGCAGCGGCAGATCAACCGGTGCCCCTCCAATTTCGCGAAGGCGCACAACACAGCGGTCCTGATCGCCCCCCGGCTGCGCGGTGTGGATCAGCAGCGTCCGGCCATCAGGCGCATGGAACTGAACCGGATTTTGTTCCGACCGGTCAGGGTCGCTTGTCAGCTGTTCTGCCGGACCCCAGTCGTTGGCCCCGAGAGCAAGGCTAGCGCGGTAGATGCAGATATCTGATTTGCCTTCAAGGCTGCCGCCGAACCACAGGCAATCGAGCCGCCCGTCTGCCCCACGCGACAGAAACGCCGCGTGATTCTGCACCATCGGCGAGGGCAGCAGCGTCGAAAGCCGTCCGGCCAAGTCTGGAGACAGCTGACCGGTCATGCCGGACTCGATCTCGGACGGCGTCAATGGCGCACTGTGACTGTGATCGGTCATGAAACCGCTTTCGAGTGAAAAGAAATCGAGGCAAGGCTGGCAGGTTTTTAAATAGGTTGTCAAGTTGAAATAGTTTTATTTCCAGCCATAGGTATGTGTAGGCTAGGTTTATATTATTGTTTTTACACCGTTTTATCTATTGTTCCGAAAGTTATTGGCAACTGGATTATATTTAGTTGACAACATGACACCCACTGCGGGATTGTCTAACTAAGTGGCGGATGATCCCGACGCGCGGATAAACCAATGCCTGACCTGCCGGACCAGACACCTACCGATGCTGCCCGCGACCGAGCGGCGCTAATCGGTGTTCTGTTGATGTTGGGCGTGGCGGTGATCAACGCGGCGGATTCGGTCATCGTGCGGCTGCTGGCGAAAGAAGTGCATCCGTTCATAATCGCCCTGACCCGCACCAGCTTTGGCTTGCTTGCGATTCTTCCGTGGATCATCTCGCGCCCGGCCATGCTGCGCACCCAGTACCGGGTGATGCATGTGCTGCGCGCCGCGTTGAAGCTGGGGTCGCTGATTGCCGGGTTCTTTGCTTTAGCGCTTGCGCCGCTGGCCGATGTAACCGCCATCGGTTTTGCCGCGCCGCTGTTTGTGACGGTAGGGGCGTGGTTCCTGCTGGGCGAAACACCACATGCCGTGCGCATTCTGGCAGTTCTGTTGGGGTTTGCCGGGGTCGTGGTGGTGCTAAAGCCGGACTGGGCCATGGGCATGGCCGCCGTTTCGCCCGCGCTGGCCATCGCGCTGCTGGCCGCGTTTCTGACGTCGGTGATCCAGCTGATGCTCAAAGTCATGTCGCGCAGCGACGGCACCGATACGCTGGTTGCGTGGAATCTGATTGTATCGGTGCCACTGGCGCTGATCCCGGCCCTCCTCGTCTGGCAGATGCCAGGCGCCTGGGCCTGGGGTCTGCTGGCCATTCAGGGCGTGTTGGGCGCGATAAATCAGACGGCGGTGACCCGGGCGTTCCAGCTTGCCGATGCCAGTTTGGTGGCCCCCATTGATTTCCTGCGCCTACCCTTCGTCGCGATTCTGGCGTTTTCCCTGTTTGGCGAAGTGGCAGGTCTTTCGACCTGGATCGGGGCGGCGATCATTTTCGTCGCGTCGATGCTGATGATGGCTACCCGGCGCGGACCGCGCACCCCGACCGAGGCATGATAGCCGCGGGCGGGGCAATTGATAGTAAAATTGTATCATGGTGCACCAATACTCACTAGGGAACCAACATCAGATGCACTAATATATCAGTAAGCGCTCTGATTTCGAGGAGGGAATCATGGCGGGATATCGTGGCCAAAGGTGGTGCAGCCTACCCGGCCACGAAACAACATGCTGCAAGCTCATGGAGGATTTAATGCGACCAACCTACGCCCGGCTTTTCGCAAGCATCGCGGCCATTGCCGTTACGGCACCCGCTTTTGCAGCCGATACAGACATCATCATCGCCCTTAACGAAGAACTGGAAGTCGTCGAGCCTTGCATGGCTTCGCAGTCCAACATCGGCCGCGTGATTTTGCAGAACATCAGCGAAACGATGACCGAACTTGACA
>JAYSSN010000212.1:0-10439 GCA_043720555.1 Rhodobacterales bacterium
GGGTGCCTGGTTTCGCGCGGGCGGGCGACTGGGCTGGTCCGATGCCGCGATCTGCGTGCCGGACCCGACCGCAAGCGCCACGGCCCCATTGCCCACCGCTGTTTCGGCCCCCGATGCAAAGCGCAAGAAATCTGCCGCGGCGAAGGGCCGGTCGGCGGCGGCGCTGATAAAAGCGCGTGCGCCGCCCGGACCACCCGCATCCCCCCAGAGGTTCTGCGGCCCCGACATGCGGCTGGCGAACAGCTGCACGACGTTGCTGGGCACCTCTGCGGCAGGCCCATCCCGTTGCGGCGCGCGCGCCGCCTCACCGGCCATGCGCAACTCGTCTGCTGCGGGTGCGCCTGCTCCATCGGTTGCGCGCAGCGCGCGGCCCGTATCCTCATCCGCCAGCTGACTTTCCGCAGCCGACGGCAGTGCCGATTTCAGATAGAGCGCGATGGCCGACAGCAAAATCCCGATCCTGAGCGGCCCGCGCCCCTTGTTGTCCTGCGCCTTCAGCACGAACCGGTCCGCCGGATCAGTGCTGTCCGCCGTCGATTTGGTCGCCCTGACCTCGATCATGATGCAGCTCCTGATGTAGTGCGGGTTTTGATGTGCGGCACCGTGGCATGGTCATCCGCAGTCCGCGACGGGACCACCGATTTTGGCCCCAGGATTTCGTCCTTTGGTCCGAATGCCGCCAACCGTCCGTTCTGGATCACCGCCACCAGATCGACCGCCACCAGCGCGCTGGGCCGATGCGCGATCACAACCGCGATCCCGCCGCGCGCCCGGACCCCCTGAATGGCTACCGTCAAGGCCGCCTCGCCCTCGCCATCAAGGTTCGAGTTCGGCTCATCGAGCACCACCATGAACGGGTCACCATAAAGCGCACGGGCAAGGCCGATGCGCTGGCGCTGTCCACCCGAAAGCGAGGCGCCCTGCGGGCCAAGCTGCGTGCGATAGCCATCGGGCAGCCGCACGATCATCTCGTGGACGCCCGCGGCCTTTGCGGCAGCAATCACCGCCGCAGGGTCCGCATTTTCGGCAAACCGCGAGATGTTTTCTTCGACCGACGCATCCATCAGCGCCACCTCCTGCGGAAGGTAGCCCAGATGCTGGCCCAGCACGTTACTGTCCCACTGGTCCAGTTCGGCATTGTCCAGCCGTACACTGCCCCGCAATACGGGCCAGATGCCGGTCAGCGCCCGCACCAGTGTGGTTTTGCCGCCGCCGCTGGGCCCGATGACACCCACCGCCTGCCCTGCCTGCATCTCGAACCCGATATCGCTCAGCAGAACACGGCCTGACCCGGGGGCCGCAACAGTGATCCCCTCGACCTTCAGCGATGCAACAGGGGCTGGCAGATCCATAGGCTCGTCCGCCGCAGCCAGCGCCACCACGGTTTCTTTCAACCGCCCGAATGCCGTGCGGGCCGCGACCACCCCTTTCCAGTTGCCGATCGCCATATCAATCGGCGCCAGAGCCCGGCCCGATGCGACCGATGCCGCGATGATCGCCCCTGCCGACATCTCGCCCTTGATCGTCAGCAGCGCACCCAGACCCAGCACCGCCGATTGCAGGATCATCCGCAACACCCGCGACAGCGCGCCAAAGGTGCCACTGATATCGTTGGTACGTGTGTGCAGATCCAGATGGTCATCATTGGCCGCATTGAACCGCCGCACGGCCCGCCCCGCAAAGCCCATCGCCTTCAGAACATCCGCATTGCGTGCGTTGGAGTCCGCAATCGTGTTGCGTGCTATCGCCGCCTGATGGGTGGCCGAGCTTAACTTGCGGGTCATCAGCTCGGTAGCAATGGTCATCGAGGTCAGGATGAATGCCCCGCCAAACGTCAGCGCGCCCAGCAGCGGATGCAGGAAATAGACGAACACCAGAAATACCGGCATCCAGGGCAGATCGAACAATGCCACCGGCCCCTGGCTGCCCAGAAACCCGCGCACCGTATCCACGTCCCGCCCGCGTTCCAGCGACTCTGACGTCGAAAAACCGAACCGTGGCATGTCGATCGCCACCTGATGCGCCATCGGTGCAATGCGCCGGTCCATCTGCGCCCCGACACGGATCAGGATCTGCGACCGCAACGTGTCGAACAAACCCTGAAACAGGTAAAGCCCGATGGCCAGCGCCGACAGGACCAGCAATGTCGGAATACTGCCGCTGCCGAGCGCACGGTCATAGATTTGCAGCATGTAGAACGACCCCGTCAGGGCCAGCAGGTTGATGACCCCGGACATTACAAACAGAAAGATGAAAACGCTGTGGAATCCTTTTGTCAGGTTCTCGACGTTCTTGCGCTTGGACGCGTTGATCCGATCTTTCGACCGCATGGCTCTTCCTCCGGTTCAGCATAAATCCCGATGTAAAATTCCCTTTGCGGGCGCGGCCGAAGCCGGCCCGCAAAGGTGTCGTGTCACAGCGTGAAATCAGTTGCGGTCAAAATATGCGTCCCCTTGATGTTGATCTTGAAATCAGCATCCAAGGTTCCGCCTGCGTTGCCAGAGACGACGGTGTAGACCTGCCCATCGTGCGTCTCTTGCGTAATAACCAGTTGTGCTGCGTTGGTGAAAGCGCCGGTCACCAGCCTGAAGGCCTGATCCCCCGCCAACGCACCATTTGCATCAATGCCGGTCAGGTCGATCCGGTCACCGGGTTGGAACGATGCAATCGTATCGCCGTTGGCATCCGCGGCGGTGTTGAACCTGAAGATGTCCCTGCCGTTTCCACCATCGATCACGTTCACCACGGCATTGGCGGTAATCACATCGGCGCCGTTGCCGGTGATGATGTTCTCCACCCCCCAGAACGTGTCCGTGCCGCTTTCCGTGCTGGTCGCACTGCCACGGTTCATCATGCCACCACCCAGATCGGCGGTGATGTTGGCGTTGATGGCCGACAGATCCAGCGTGTCGGACCCGACACCGCCATCCATGTCATCGCCATAATAGCTGTCATTGCCATCACCGATTTCACCGATGAACCGGTCATCTCCGGCACCACCGATCACCGTGTCAGTGCCTGCGCCGGCGGTGATGATGTCATTGCCCGCTTCGCCGAAGATACGGTCGTCACCTGCGTCACCAAAGGCAAGGTCAGACCCCGCGTTGGCCAGCACGTTGTCATTGCCTGCCCCGGCGAAAACGATGTCGCGCCCTTCAATGCCCAGCAGCGTCTCGCCTGCCGCCGTTCCGTTCACGATGTTGGACGTGCCCGTTTCGGTCACCGTGTTGGTGAACTGCGGCATCCCGGCCGTGGCGGTGAAGGTGATGGTCTGCTCGTCACTGACCATGGTCGTCACGCCATGGACGTTGGTCGATGTCACATAATCCGCCGCCGTCGCCCCCCCCGGCAGCTCGATCACGTCCTGCGGGCGCAGGGTGCCCACAATCGTGTCATTGCCCCCGTTCGAGCGGAACACGATCCGGTGTGCAGACGACAGGGCCGTGATATCGACCGTGTCATTGCCGGCGTTGCCGTCGATGGTGATGGTGTTAAGGTTCAGGCTGGTCTGGGTGAAGTCGCCGATCACCTCGATCGTGTCGCCCGCGCTGATCCAGCCACCGCTGACAACCGCCTGCGTGTTGACGGTGATCTCCTCGATATTGTCCAGCTCGGCGATGATGTTCGCTGTCGCGGTGCCGTTCCGGGTAATCACGATTTCGGTCAATGCATTCGCAATGACCATGCCGGCAAGCAGCGCTTCTGCCCGGGTATAGATGCGGAATGTCTCGGCACTCGCATCCCCGTTCAGGGCAAAGGTGTCGGACTCGGTCCCACCATCCGCCTGGTCACGGGCATCGCCGACGTTCCAGGTGATGGTGTCAGCGCCCGCTCCGCCCAGCACGGTATCATTGCCGCCACCCGAAAAGATGATGTCATTGCCGCCGTTGCCGTTGATCGTATGCGCCAGTCCATCCGCGACGATGATTTCGCGCGTGTTGTTGCCAATGATGTCCACGAGGTCGCGGACGACGGTGGCGTTGCCGATGGCGCCGTTTGCCTGATAGTTGAACGACCCACCGCCCGGATCAGTGTCTTGCAAGGTCACCGCACCGGGATTGGTTGCGAGCGACAGATTGATCAGGCCCAACGGCGCGCCGACCGCAGTAATGTCACCGATAATCCCGGCCGTATCGGGATCGCCGTCATTGGCCAGCAGCGCCCATTCCGGAACCACAAAATCTGCGTTCGCGATGTTGGTCACGATCAGGTCGGCACCCGCGATGAACGGATCGTCCACAGCCACAACTGTCACAATTGCGACGGCAATGTTGCTGTCCAGCTGCCCGTCATGCACCGATACATCAATAAGGCGGTCACCCGGCACCGGGTTCTGCGACGTATTGGCAAACCGCACAGTTCCGATCGCCACCTGATACGCATTCAGCGACGCAATACCAGACAGATACATCGTGACTTTACCGGGCACCGACGTGTCAATCGTGGCGGTCAGCCCGACAGGCAGCGTGCCTGCCGTCAGAACATCGCCTGCTTCTGCATTGGTGATCGTGATGGTTGCCGCAAGCAATTTCGTGCTGTCGGCATCCGCCACGACCGGGTTGGCAGATATTGAAACCGCAGGACCATCTTCGGTGAAGGTGGTTTCGTGATTGTAAGGCACATCAGCAGTAGGCGTGGTAACAGCGATGTTGATGTTATCGATGTAAAAGTTGTCGCCGTTGGTTACGCCGAGCACAGTGGTGCCGCCGGTGGTTTCCCAGTCTCCTTCGGCACGGAAGCGGATCTGCGAATGGTCACCGATCATCGGGGCGGTCAGCGCAGCAGTAAAGGTGCCCGCACCATTGGCAGTGAAGCTGCCCGCCAGCGTTGTTCCAAGCTGAACCCAGCTTTCCCCATTCCACGCCTCGACAACGATATTCTCACCCAGGCTCGTATCGTCATCCACATAGCTGAACGTCAGAGTGGCCGAAGTCGCACCCGTCAGATTCACAGCCCGCGTCAGTGTCTCACCGCCGTCGATCGCGCCATTAAACCGCAACCGTCCGCCGATGATTGCAATTTCGCCAGATGTCGAGCTGTTGTTGTCACCCGCTTCCACCCAGTCCTCAGTCCAGGCACCGTCATCAAGCGTATAGCTGTTGGACGCGAAGTCTTCCGTAAAGTTGGAGAGCACACCCGTTCCCTGCAAGTCCATTATCGGCGCGATGGCTGCGATCTCCGGCTCGACATTGTTCAGCAGGATGGTGAACTGGCGCACCGCCACCAGAACCCCGCCATTTTCCGGCGTGTCGGAATAGGAATTGACGACGATCTGGTACTGGTTGTCGATGAACTGGTACGACTGATTGCCAGCCGTATGCACGCCCGCCTCAAAGTTCAGCGCGCCCGCCCCTCCCTCATTCACCACAATCGCATACAGGGGAAAGCCGTTCACATCGACGCCGTTGGGCACCACCGTAAAGCGGCCACCCGCTGTATTGGCCGAGTCAATCTCATGGTACAGGTTCCGCGGATTGACGTCCGCAGGCGGCTGACCGTTGAAGGACTGGGCGTCAGTATCGACGTTGAACGGGATGCCGGCTGCAACCACCGTTCCGGCAACACTGTTCTCGGCAACATTGTATGCAGCCGTCGGACTGGCCGTCGGGGCCGAGGCTATCCGCTCTACCGTGCCCAGTGCATCCTCGAACACCGCAACCGCGCGCAGGATTTGGCCGGGATCGACCGATCGCACCGTATAGGTCAGGCTGGTCTGGATGGTGGTCCAGCCTGTGTTGGCGCCACGCGTCGTCGTCTGCCATTCAAAGGTATAGGCTTCGGTCGGCGTGCCATTGGCATCCACATCAATCCCGTTGCCATCCACCACATTTGTCAGCGTCGCGGTCAGCACCTGACCGACGTAAGGCGTAACCACGCCATCCAAGGGCGAGTCGTCGACGATCGTCACCACCCCGGTGGCAAGCTGATTGGTACCACCAATGACAATCGTCTGGTCAGCAAACTGAAACTGTTCAACGTTGCGTACAAGATCGGTGTCGTCGGTCAGGGGGCCACGGCTGTTCAACCGCACGCCGTTGACCTCCACACCGACAGTGCCGGTATCCCGGTCGCTGACCTGGATGAAGCCGTCACCGTTCTCGTCGGCCGCTGCGGTAATGACGTTGCCGTTCACGTCCAGAACGCGGCCTTCGATGTCGTATTCGGCCAGCGTGCCCTGGAAGACCGCGGTATCAATGTCGTCGCCTGCCACAGCTGTCCTGATCTCACGCACGATCTCCAGCTGACCGGGGTTCAGCGTCCGGTCCAGCATCAGGCTTTGCAACGACCGCCCGCCGAACATGACGTTCCCGTCCTGGTCCAGCACACGGCCCGCGTTGGGCCCGGCTTGCGTGACATCGGTGGTCATCGATTCCGATGTGTAGAACACGCCACCGCCCATGTTGATGCTGATGCGCACGTTCAGCCAGGCATCGCCGTCCAGAATGTCATAGCCACCCCGGCCGCGCAGCACGTCACCGCCGCCGCCGCCCATCAGGATGTTGCCGTTCTGATAGGTCGTCGTCCCCACGCCAAACAGCGTCGCCAGCCCGTCAAGGCCGTCGGCAAGGTTGCCGTCGCCATCCAGGAACTCTGTCAGCCCCGAAATCCGCGCCATCCCTTCCGCCGTCAGGACGTGGTCAGCAAACAGCTCTGCCGGAACTGAGTCCGGTGCCGAAGACCCGCCAATGTTATGCCCCCGGTCATCGCCCTGCAGCACGTCGTCATGGATCCAGCCCGACCCGCCTTCAACCTGATCAAAGCGATCTTTCAGGATGTCGGTGGCAATGGTTGTGAAGATCGGGATCTGGAAATCGAACTTCACCCCGTTCGGATCGAACTTGGCAATACCCCAGTCAAACCCGAACATCCCTTCAAACCGCTGGATGCCGGGACCGGACAGCATGATGTCATCGCCCGATTCCGCGTCATAATCCTGATCGTTGCCCTGCCCCCACAACACGTCATGGCCGATGATCGGGCTGTTGAAGAACAGCTCGGAGTTTTCCCCCGCCAGCACATCAAAGCCTTGCCCACCCTCCATCCAGTCGTTGCCGCTGCCGCCGAGCATGAAATCATTACCCGTGCCACCCAGCATGAAATCATCGCCCGCATCACCGGCGGAATCCTTGTCGTCCTGACCCACGATGATGAAATCGTTGCCTTCGTCGCCAAAGATCAGGTCAAGGCCCGCGCCCGCACTGATGACGTCGTTTCCGGCGCCACCACGCAACACGTCATCGCCCCACGGGTCTTCGATGACATCGTCGCCCTCGCCGCCAAAGACGTTGTCGGCCTCCATGCCCGCGTTGATATAGTCGTTGCCACCATCGCCCCAATGGGTGTCGATCCCCTTGTCGCTGATCAGGGTATCGTTGCCTTCGGTCCCGCCCATGACGACATGCTCGCCGCCGCTGAACTTCATGTAGCCGCCGACATCATGGGTCACGCCACCCACGACGGTCGTCGCGGCCCCGGTGTAATCACGCACCAGCTTTGGATCTATCGCCTGCAGGAACGGGTCGTCATGGGTCGGATCGGCCCCGGCCTGCGCAATTCCGCGGTCCAGTTCAAAGATGTGGTCCGGTGTCACGAACACAGCACCGTTGATGTGGGTCGAATACTCATCGCCCAGCGTGCTGTTGCGCATTACCAGATCCGCGAAGGTGTTCGGCTCCAGCTGGTTCAGCAGGTTGGTGCCCTGCGTCCGGCTCAGGTAATAGAACCGGTCGCCGGATTGCAGCTGCTCCATCTGGAACTCGAACACCAGATTGAACGTCGACCCCAGCATGCCGCCGAATTCATTCAGCTCTTCGGCCAGACCGCCAATCCAGAAATCAATGTTGTTCATGCCGCCCAGCGCAGGCGTGGCATGAACCCCGCGCGCATTCAGGAAATCCAGCCGGTCGGCCGGTGCAACGATGATCCGGCCATCCGACAGCTCCTGATCCGTGCCCAGCACGATGGCCATCGCGGCCCCGCGCTTGCCCTCCAGCGTGGCTTCGCCGGTAATCAGCTCATGCGTGCCATAGGCCGCGATGAAGTTGATGATCGAAACCGGGTGCTTGATGTGCTGGGCAAAATCGATCCAGCTGGTGTAGGGCTTCAGATCCGGCAGCCCATAGTCGTTGTAGAACTGCTTGCGCACCTCGTTCAGCGATGGAATCCCGGTATCACGGCCCCGCGCGATGTTGATCGCCGCAAGGTCCAGTGGCAGGCCCAGCAGATTGCTGCGCACCGCAGGCACGATGAATTCATCCATCGCGTTGCCAACATCGGCAACCGTCCCGCGGACAATCGCGCCAATCGCCTCTTTGATGCCAATCCCCGGATTTGCCATGAACTCCAATGGGTTCAGGAAAGCCTCGATCAGCGTGATCTGGTCTGTATCTGCCCCGAGCGGGGTCAGATCATTGTCCAGGCGCTGCACCGTGTCGGTCAGCATGGAATGGCCGAACCGGTAGACGGTATGGGCGAATTCGGCCACGATCGAGGCGTCGACATCGGGCGAATGGGTAAACACAAAGGGATCGACCGCAGGCTGGATGCGTCGCGCAAACTCCTCGAACACAAGGTGCTGATACTGCATCTCGGTCACGAACTTGGCCGCCGCGAACAGCCGCTCGCCGTCCCAGATCAGCGAGGCGACGTCTGCAGGCGCCGGGAGGGCCGCGACATCGACCACCAGCCATTCGTTCAGGAACGCCAGATTGCCGGACTCCAGAATGGTCTTCTTGTTTTCTTCAACAAGACGGTTGTGTTCAGAATGGAACACCGCATGCACTGTCGTCAGCGCGATGTTTTCGTTGCCGCGCCCGTCGCCCGTGATGAAATGCGCATTCAGCAATTCATCGTCATAGGCCACCTTGTTGCCACGGCTGTCAGTCGCAATGGCGTTGCCCGCCTCCGTATCGGTATCGGCCTGAACAACCACCGTCGGCGTTGCAGGGTTGCCGTCATGGTCAAACTTGCTGCCCGGTGCGGCATTGTGGGCAATGTCGTTCAGGAACGCGTGCCCCGTGCGCACGGTGTTGGCCGGCAACAGCAACCCGCCTGCCACACCTTCGACCCAGACATAGACCGGGTCCACCTCGGTGCCCGTATTCGTCAGTATCTGCGCAAATCCGTTCGCGCCGGGAATGAAGTTGCCATAGGCGTCGGTCTTCAGCACCGGCACGTCAAACACATCGGTATCCACCAGCTGGATACCCAGATACAGCGCCGCCGCCGCCTTGGTTTCGCCCCATGTCGCGGGTGCGCCGTTCGATGACCCATCAGGGTTCATGCCATCAATCAGACGCCCCGTGGACACGGCAAATGAATCGTTGCCGACGGCTCCGCCAGAATCGACCGAGAACTGATATTCCCGCAGGAACACCTGATGCGACGGATGCGAGGTATAGGTCTGGTTCTGGTCGACGAACGGCGTTGTCGTATTCTGCGTCTCGGTTGCAAGACCGGTCACCGGATCCACAAATTTTGTGGCGCGGGTCACAACCATGAAGTTGGTATGGCTGCCCACCACGTACAGCGGGTCATCGGGCTGCAGCGGAATGTAGATCGTGCCGTTCCCGCCCTTGGTCACCAGATCAAGACCGTGGTCAAAGAACTGACCAAAGAACGTCATCCAGGAATTGAACCCCGGCGACAGCCCGATATCGGGGGACAGGTTGGGGATGTCGGCAATATCCTGGTTGGTGATGAATACCTCGTTCGGGCCCAGCACATAGCCCGGCGAAGGTGCGACCGGGATTGCGTTCTCGCCATGAACGGCGTGCCAGGCCTCTTGCGACAGCGGGTTCGCCAGCCAGACAGCGATGGCCGCAGGATTGTTCACCGACTGATCGACGATCAGGTTTGAAATGATCCGCGGGTCGGCATCGGCCACACTGCCCGCAACGCCGTAGTTGTTGTTCGTAATCACCCCGCCAGGGCCGAAATTCATCGTATCGCCATCGGCGTCGTTCAGAAATGCGGGGTCGGTCATGCGCGGGAACAACTGATCGGCGGCGCCAAAATTCTGGCTGCCGAGTGTCAGGTTGTTGAAGCTGCCATCGACAGTGCGCAAACCGGCCGGCATCAGATTGGCATCCGACGCACTGACCCCGAATTCGTTCTGGATCGCCTGGGTCATCGACAGACCACCGGCCTGGGCTTCGGCAATGCGGATCTGCCGCAGAATGAATTCAAGATCAGATTGGCTCACGGTGAAACTGGTCGCCATAATGTAGTCCCCCTTGGTTCAAAAAAAATGTGGGGCTTTCGCCCCTGCGATGCGAAACCCTGCCGGCGCGGATCAGGGTCATATTGTCGCCGCAAAGTGCTGATCGAATAAGCAACCGTAGGTATCGACGAACCGGCAAAACAGAATCAGCCTGCGCAGCAAGATGGGTCCAGTCTAGAAAGCTGAAACCCGCGTCGGCAGGCACAGAGGTCGCAAC
>JAYSSN010000213.1:0-1630 GCA_043720555.1 Rhodobacterales bacterium
CAATCCGGCATCGTCAAGCCGCGTGGGTTGGGTGCCCGCATTGACAGAGGCCGGTTCCACGCCGGGCGGCAAAAGCTGGAGTGCGCCTGCAACATCGCCGCCGAGGCGGTCGAGCAGCGCGAAATCATTGGCGCGCGAGACACCAAGCGCTTGCGCCGCCGCATCGCGCTGACCGTCCTCGGGCAGCAGACCGCCGAAAAACGGGCGGCACTCGCGCCGTGAAAACGGTTCGGCACGTTTGGGCAATGATGCTGACAATGCCAGTGCATCGTCGTGCACCAGCCAATCAGGCGTATAGGCGAACCCAAGCTCGCCGTGCTGATTTTGTGTCAACTGGCCGACAAGATTGCCGTCCCACCAAATGTTAAGCGTGCGCATCATGGCTTCACCGATGCCCGGGGCGGGGTGATCTCAATTGCACAGCCCAGCGCCTGCAGAACCTGAAGCGCCTTGCCGATCTGTGCCGTTGGCTTGCCCGCCTCCAGATCGACGATGAAACGCAAGCCGACACCGGCCGCACCGGCAAGCTCGTCCTGCCGCAGACCAGCGGCCTTGCGAGTGGATCGGACGATCTCGCCGATCTCGGCTGGGGTGAGGGTGCGTTTTGCCATCATATTTACCGTGCGGGATATTAGCTCGAGTCGGCGGAGTCTGTCCATCAGAAATTCCCGATCGGGAATTTGATGCGTCGCCGAAGCCTGTTTTCCAAAATATATTCCCGATCGGGAAGGCTCTGTTGCACAAATCAGCTGAAGGCCGGAGTTGCCCCTTTCCCGGACAGACTTATCCTGCGAGCTCTGTGACAGGGATGCCGAATGCGGTGAAGCCGTTCAGGACGGCGACACGGACTTGGAACTCCGCAACCTGACGTTCGAAGTCCCGCGCCATGAGGCGCTGGCCCAACAGTTTCACGGGAGTTGCATTTTCGTTTCTGCGCATTCGGCGGTGGTATCCGCTCCATCGTCGCCAGAGCGCCCGGCCAATGTATTTCGACGTCAGCGGGCCTCGTTGCGCGCGATAGCGCCTGCTGGGGCAGTCTTCCACGGCTTGGCGTTCTTGCGCGGCGGATTGACGGCGGCTGCGCCCCGTTCAGAAATGGCATCGTGGCACTTTCGGGTGCCGCCGTGGTCGCGGGCTGCTGATCGGGACGATCTCTAACATCTTTGATCTGCGCGGGTTCGCGGCCGGGCTGCAGCTGATCATGAAGGGCTTGCTGATTCTGCTGGCGGTGTATCTGACCTCGGGTCATGGTGTAGAGGTGCGCCAACGGATCCGGCAGTCCTTTGCTGCGCGCAGGACTCGCTGAAGCGGCAAAGCGGAAAAACAGGCCACCGAAATCCTTGCTGCCGGCGGCACTGTCGACAGCGTTGGCCGAAATGCCAATCTTGAATTGGTACTGCGGGGATCCGGTTTGATCTCCGCGCCCGCCTCATTGCGGATGGTCGTCCAGGTATTTTTCGATCCGGGCAAATGAATTTTCCAGATGTGTCCGCATGGCACGTTCCGCGGCATCGCCATTTCCGGCGACAACGGCCTCGCAGATCGCCAGATGTTCGGGCAGCGTTGCCTCATAAGGCTCTGGCACGTTTCGAATGATGGTCTGCTTGCTCCACAGCACCAGATCGCGCAC
>JAYSSN010000214.1:0-10408 GCA_043720555.1 Rhodobacterales bacterium
CCACCTCTTTCCCCAGAGCCAAACGCAGGTGTTGACTCCCGGCGATTTCGATACATTTATATGTATGACGTTACAAATGGAAGTCAACCCGAACGTCACGATCCCTGGGAGGATGCAATGAAACGCAGAACCATGGCGAGCGCACTTGCGCTTGCAGCGTCGGCTACGATGATGGCGGGGCAGGCCGGTGCCTGGACGCTGGAAGAGGCGGCGGCGCCTTACGCGGGTACGGTTGTGGATGTCGTTTTCCTCGACCGGCCCGGCTACAACGCGGCCATTCAGATGCTGCCGGAATTCGAGGCCGCGACGGGCATCAAGCTGAACATCACGACGATGCCTTATGAAAACGCGCTTGGCGAACAGGTGCGGGATTTCGTCGCCGGGGGCGAATTCGATATCGCCCTGATCGACCTGGTCTGGATTGGCAACTTTGCCGAAAACGGCTGGATCGTGCCGATTGAAGAATTCACGGCGAATGCCGATCTGGCAGATCCGGAACTGGCAATGGATGACTTCTTTCCGCTTGTGCTGAACGCATTTGGCGGCTGGAACGGTACCATCTATGGCCTGCCTTTCGATAACTATTCGGGCCTGATGTTCTATAACCAGTGCATGCTGAAGGACGCCGGTTTTGACGCGCCGCCCGCAACATGGGCCGAGCTGAAGGATGTCTATGGCCCGGCCCTGACCAAGGACGGCAAATACGCCTTCGCCCTGCAATCGAAGCGCAACGAGACCCAGTCGGCGGACAGCTTTGCCCGCATGCTGTGGCCCTTTGGCGGGTCGTTCCTGAATGCGGAATTCCGCTCGAACCTGAATTCGGCGGAAAGTCAGGCCGGTCTGCAGTTCCGTCAGGATCTGATGCAGTACATGCCCGAAGGGATCGTGGCCTATGACCACACCGAAACGGTGAACGCACTGGCACAGGGCGATGTGGCCATCATCACCGAATGGTCGGCGTTCTATTCCACGCTGGCCTCAACCGAAACCTCGACGCTTGGTGACTGCCTTGCCATCGCACCCGAACCTTCGGGCCCGGCGGGCCGCAAACCGGCGCTTGGTGGCTTCTCGCTCGCCGTCGCAACGCAGGCAGATGAGGCAGAACGCGCGGCGGGCTGGTTGTTCATCCAGTGGGTGACGTCCAAGGCCAACGCGGGCAAGTATCTGGAAATGGGTGGGGTGCCGGCACGGCAGTCGGCCTATGCTGACCCGGCGCTGGCAGAGACCTACACCTTCATCCCCGCTTTGGTCGAAAGCTGGCAGGAAGGCGTGCCGGAATTCCGCCCGCGCTTTGCCGAGTGGCCGGAGATCACCGAGATCGTGCAGGAATGGGGCACCAAGATGATGCTGGGTGAGGTGACGATCGACGCAGGCGCGACCGAGATCGGCACCCGCATGGAGGCGGTGCTGGAATCGGCCGGGTACTACGACGGGTCCAAACCGCTGGCCCAGTAAACCGATGTCGGTCAACGTCGCAAAAGGGCGGCCGTGTGCCGCCCTTTTCACCCGCCTCTGAACCGGAGCCGCCAATGGCCAGCCGCGTATCGCGCCCGACGTTGTTTGCCTTTCTCGGCCCGTCCATCATCGCGTTGGTGATGGTTGGAATTGTCCCGTTTGCCTATGCCCTGTGGAAAAGCCTGCATGACTTCAATCTGACCAAGCTGAACCGGCAAAAGTTTGTCTGGTTCGACAACTATGCCGAGGTCCTGACCGATACCGCCTTCTGGCAGGCGATGGGTCGCACGGCGACGCTGTTCTTCATTGCCGTGCCGATCCAGATTGTCTTTGGCCTGATGATTGCGCTGCTGCTGCATGCGCCGGGAATGACCCTGTTCAAGACGCTGACCCGTCTGTCACTGGTGCTGCCCATGGCCACGACCTATGCGGTGGTGGGGTTGCTGGCGCAGGTGATGCTGAACCAGAAATACGGGGTCATCAACCAGATGCTGGGCTGGGTCGGCGTGGACCCGATCAACTTTATCGGTGATCCGACGAACGCCTTCATCGGCGTCATCATCTGGGATGTCTGGCAATGGACGCCGTTCGTGGCCCTTGTGCTGCTTGCCGGGCTGTCCACCGTCCCGCCCGAAATCGAAGAAGCGGCAAAGCTTGAGACGAAAAGCTGGCGCACCGTGCTGCGCCATGTGCAATTGCCCTACCTGATCCCCAGCCTTGTTGCCGTGCTGATCCTGCGCACCGCCGATACGCTGAAGCTGTTCGATATGGTTTTCACCATGACGCGCGGCGGGCCGGGGGCTGCCACTGAATTCATCGCCATCCTGATCGAACGGGTGGGCAACCGGCAGTTCGACATCGGCATGGCAAGTGCGCAATCGGTGATCCTGCTGATCATCACCGTGATGCTGGCGCGCGCCTACATCCGCCTGTTTTACCGCGAGGTTCGCTGACATGGCCACGGCACCCGGCAGCCGCAACGCAATGTGGGGGCAGGCGGTCCTGCTGATACTGATCTGCGCCTTCTGCATCTTTCCATTTTACTGGATGGTGACGACCAGCCTCAAAACCCAGTCGGTTGCGCTGCAATCACCACCCGCGTGGCTGTTTTCACCAACGCTTGCGAACTACACCGAGGTGCTGTTTGAGGATAAGGTCGGCGTCAGCCTGATCAATTCGATCATCGTGTCGATCGCCACGACGCTGCTGGCCGTCTGCCTTGGTGCGCCTGCTGCCTATGCGCTGGCCCGGTTTGAATTTCGCGGCAAGCAGGACCTGTGGTTCTGGTTCATCACCAACCGTTTCGTCAGCCCCGTGGTCCTGGCGTTCCCGGTGTTTCTGATCAGCCGCGAGTTGGGGCTGCGCGACACGCACCTTGCGCTGATCCTGATGTACCTGACCTTTACCCTGCCGATCGTGATCTGGATCTGCACCGATCAGTTCCGGTCGATCCCGTACGAACTGGACGAAGCGGCGATGCTGGAAGGGGCGGGGCAATGGCGCATCTTCCGGTCGATCTGCCTGCCGCTGGCGATGCCGGGGGTCGCGGTGTCATCCATCCTCGCCTTCATCTTTTCGTGGAATGAGCTGCTGTTTGCCTACATCCTTGCCCCTAAATTCGCCAAAACCGCCCCCGCGATGGCCGTGACCTTCATGGAAGGCTACGATGTGCCATATGGAAAGATCATGGCGACATCGACGCTGATTGTGATCCCGGTCTTGATCTTTGCGCTGCTGGCGTCGAAACACCTGGTGCGGGGTCTGACGATGGGCGCTGTGAAGTAAAGGTATCCCATGGCCCGCGCCCCGAAACTGCCCCAGATCGACGTGGAAGAGCGGTTCCTGGCGCAGGTCGCCTGGGCCTACCACGTCGAAGGGCTTACCCAGGAACGGGTTGCCGAAAAGCTGGGGGCGACGCGGCTGCGCGTGAACAAGGCCCTGTCGGAAGCACGGCGGACCGGGCTGGTGCGCGTTACTTTCAACACGGCCTATGCCGCCTGTGCCGATCTTGAGGCCGGTTTGATCGCGCATTTCGGGTTGCAAAAGGCCTATGTTGCCCCGGCCCCGATGGATGCGCGCGACGTGCAGATGGTGGTGGGTGCTGGCCTTGGGAATGTGCTGTCCGAGGTGCTGGCCGATCCCGCCGTGCGGCTGTTCGGTATGTCATGGGGCAATACGCTGAACATCGCCACGCGGTTTGTCGCGGCGTTCGAGCGGCCAGATCTGGAGATCATCTCCGTCATGGGGGGACTTACGCGCGGGTCCGATCTGAACAGTTTCGAGATTACGACGCGGCTGGCCGATCTGCTGGGCGCGCAGCACAGCTATTTCACCGCCCCCCTTTACGCCGGATCGGCGCAAGCGCGCGATACCATCATGCAGCTTGATGTGTTTCGTGATGTGCTGGGCAAGCTGCGCACCGTGGATGCGATGGCCATGGCGGCAGGGGATCTGTCACAGAAATCGCTGCTGATGCGCGATGCGCTGCCGTCGGACACGACCGTCGAGCAACTGATTTCTGTGGGCGGTGTGGGGGATGTGCTCGGTACCGTCATTGATGCCCATGGCCGGCCTGTCGATCACCCGATCAATGACCGCGTGATCGGCATCGGCCTGCCCGACCTCGCCGCCATCCCGAATGTCATTCTGGCGGCAGGCGGCGCGCACAAGGTGCGGGTGATCCGCGCCATCCTGCGGCATGGGTCGATCAACACACTGGTGACCGACGAGGCAACGGCGCAGGCGCTGCTGGCATGACCCATATCGGCATTGATCTGGGCACCTCCGGCATCAAGGCAGTGCTGATGGCCGACGATGATGCCGTGCTGGCCGAGGCCGCCGTGCCCGTGGCGATCTCGATCCCCCATGTCGGGTGGAGCGAGCAGGACGCGGATCTGTGGGTCAATGCGGTGTTCGTCTGTCTGGACAGGATTGCCGCAGATGCGCCCGCGCCGATGGCTGCGGTAAAGGGGATCGGCCTGTCGGGTCAGATGCTGGCGGCGCTGCTGCTGGGAGCGGACCGGCGGCCCCTGCGCCCGGCGATCCTGTGGAACGATCAGCGGTCGCTGGTGGAATGTGCCGATCTGCTTGCCCGCGTTCCCGACATTGGATTGCGCACCAATGGCGCGCCCGATCCGGGCATCACGGCGCCGAAACTGCTGTGGCTGGGCACGCACGAACCCGCGGTGATGCGCGATGCGCGCATGCTGCTGCTGACCAAGGATTATGTGCGCCTCGCCCTGACAGGCGAGGTGGCGACGGAAACCACGGATGCCGGCGGCACCCAGTTGATGGATGTGGCAAGCGCCACCTGGGACCACGGCATTTGCCATGCGGTCGGCTGGAACCCCGATCATCTGCCGCCTGTGCTGCGCGCCTGGGATCGCGCCGGCGATCTGCGGTCTGAACTGGTGCAGCGCTGGGGAATGACCGGGCCGGTTGCCGTGGCCGCGGGGGCGGGTGACAACATGGGATCCACCCTCGGGGGCGGGGCGACGCGGCCCGGCGATACGGTGCTGACCATCGGCACCTCGGCCGTGGCCTGTATCGTGGACGCGGCGTTTCATCCCGGCCCGACCAAGGCGATCCTGACGTCGGCCCACGCGGTGCCGGGTGCGTTCCTGTCAATGGGCGTGGTGATGAGTGCCACGGCCGCACTCGACTGGATGGCACGGATGCTGGGGCAGGACGTGCCGGGGATGGTGGCAGGGGCCACTGCATTTGCGGCACAGGGCAGGCTGGCCGATGCGCCGGTGATGCTGCCTGCGCTGTCGGGCATTCGCACGCCGCTGAACCGGCCCGATGCGATGGGGCGGATTGACGGGCTGCATCCGGGGGTGACACCCGCCAGTCTGGGTTACGCGACAATGGAAGGCGTGGCGTTCCAGATTGCCGATTGCATCGCGGCGCAGCGGGCTGTGGGCGTGGACCCGCGCCGGTTTGTGGTGGTTGGGGGGGGCGCGCGCAGTGATCTGTGGGTGCGGATGATCGCGACAGTGCTGGATCAGCCGCTGGAACTGATTGACGGCGCGCATAATGCGGGGCCAGCGGGCGCGGTGCGGCTGGCGCGGGTGGCGGCAGGTGCAGCGGTGGATAGTCTGCACCGCGCGGCACCCGTAGCGCGCGTGGTTGCGCCCGATGTGGGGCTGAAGGGGGCTCTCGCCGACCGCCATGCGCGGTTTCAGGCGCTGTTGCCTGCGCAGGGTCACGATTTCGCGGCAAGCTGACGGCGGGAAATTTCTGTATTTTTGTTAATTATATCAATTGCGTGATGTAAATATGCAGGTCCGCGCGGCCGTTTTGTCAACCTGTTTCGTGCTCGGGTGCAGCCAGTGCCGCGCATTCGGCCGCCAGCCAATCGGCAAAGCGCAGCAGTGGCGCGTGCCCGCCGCGCCGCTCGGGCCAGACCAGCCAATAGCTGCCCCCACCCGCCACCGCCTGCCCGAAGGCGCGCACCAATCGGCCCTCGGCCAGCGCGGGTGCGGCCAAAAACGCGGGCAGCAGCGCCACGCCGATGCCGTGCATGGCGGCCTGCATCATCGTGGCGAACTGATCAAACAGCATGCCGCGCGGGGCGGTGCCGGGCAGGGCGTGGTGGCGGAACCAAGCCTCCCACTCCATCGGTCTGGTCTCCAGTTGCAACAGCGGCAGGGGCAGCATGTCGGCCGGCTGCGCAATCGGGTGGGCGGCTTGAAACGCGGGGCTGCACACTGCGATCAGTTGTTCATCAAACAATTTGCGGTGTGCCGCTTCGGGCCATGTGGCCGCGCCATAATGAATGGCTGCGTCAAAGCCGGTTTCGGCAAAGTCGAAGGGTTTAAGCTGCGTTGCCAGATTGATCGTGACGCCGGGATTATCCGCCAGAAACCCCGGCAGGCGTGGGGCGAGCCAGTGGGTGCCGAACGTGGGCAGGATCGCCAGCGACAGGGCCCCGCCACCGGGGGATGCCGCCAGCCGCAGCGAAGCGCTGCCGATCATGTCCATTGCGCGGCGCACGTCGCGCGCATAAGCCAACGCTGCATCAGTCGGGCGCAGCCGCCGCTGCCCGCGCAAAAAAAGCGTGACGCCCAGCTGCGCCTCGAGGTTTTGCACCAGCCGGCTGACCGTGCCCTGCGACAGGTCAAGCTCGCGTGCGGCTCCTTGCGTGCTGCCGGTGCGGGCTACGGCTTCAAACGCGGCAAGCAGGCTGAGCGAGGGAAGATAGCGGCGTGACAGGGCCATCATATGCATCCTGTAAATACATTGATGGACAACTAGCGTTGTTATCCGGCCATGGGAAGCGATAAGCATCGGCCATAGGCATAGAAGGGCATGGTCTTGGCGTGTGTGCCGATCCCTGCCAGACTGGGCCAAAACCGCCCGAGTGACAGGACGAAACCCCGCCATGGACCGCGCCGACATCGTGCATGACAATTTCCGCGCCCGCGTGGCCGCGGGGGATTTTCCTGTGGGCAAACCACCGTCGGGACCGCTGAGCGCGCATTTGGCGGTGGCGCTTTACCGTGCCGCGTGTCTGACGCGGGCGCTGGACCGCACCAGCCGGGCGATGCAGAAGGCCGGGCAGGGTTTTTATACCATCGGGTCGTCCGGGCATGAGGGGATGGCAGCGGTGGCTGCGGCCCTGCGCCCGACCGACATGGCATTTCTGCATTACCGCGACGCGGCGTTTCAGATCGCGCGCGCCGACCAAGTGCCGGGACAAAACATCGCCTGGGACATGCTGTTGTCCTTCGCCGCCTCGTCGGATGACCCGATTTCGGGCGGGCGGCACAAGGTGCTGGGGTCGCGCGCCCTGATGATCCCGCCGCAGACATCGACGATTGCAAGCCATCTGCCCAAGGCCGTGGGTGCCGCCTATTCCATCGGCGCGGCGCGGCGGATGCGGCCTGAACACGCGATCCTGCCCGATGACGCGCTGATCATGTGCAGCTTTGGCGATGCGTCCGCCAACCATTCCACCGCGCAGGGTGCGTTCAACACGGCGGGCTGGACGGCGTATCAGGCCATACCCCTGCCGCTGCTGTTCGTGTGCGAGGACAATGGCATCGGGATTTCCACCAAGACGCCGAAGGGCTGGATCGCCGCGAATTTCCGCGCACGTCCGGGGCTGACGTATTTCGCCTGCGACGGTTTGGATGTCTACGACACCTACCGCGTGGCGTGTGAGGCGGTGAATTTCGTGCGCACCCGCCGCAAGCCTGTGGTGCTGCATGTCCGCACCATCCGGCTATATGGTCATGCGGGAGCGGATGTGCCCACCACCTACCTGCCGCGCGACGAGGTCGAGGCGGAAGAGGCGCAGGATCCGCTGCTGCATTCGGTGCGTCTGCTGCATGAAGCGGGGGCCTTGGACCCGGCGCAGGCTTTGGCCGTCTATGATGAGACGCAGGCCCGCGTTGCGCGGGTGGCGGATCAGGCGATCACGCGGCCACGCCTGAAAACTTCGGCCGCGGTGATGGCCTCGCTGATCCCGCCGCGCCGCGACAATCGGCCCACGAACGGGCCGTCAGACAACGCGCGCGCGCAGGCGTTCGGTGCCGACATGAAGGCGATGGCCGATCCCCAGCCGATGAGCCGGATCATCAACTGGGCCATGACCGACCTGATGCTGGCCCACCCCGAGATCGTGATGATGGGCGAGGATGTGGGGCGCAAGGGTGGTGTTTATGGCGTGACACAAAAGCTGACGGCCCGGTTCGGGGCACACCGGATGATCGACACGCTGCTGGATGAACAGTCCATTCTGGGTCTGGCGATCGGGATGGCGCAGAACGGATTTGTGCCGATGCCGGAGATTCAGTTCCTCGCCTATCTGCACAATGCCGAAGACCAGTTGCGGGGCGAGGCAGCGACCCTGCCATTCTTCAGCCAGGGGCAGTTCACCAATCCGATGGTGCTGCGGATTGCGGGGCTGGGATATCAGAAGGGCTTTGGCGGGCATTTCCACAATGACAACTCGGTGGCGGTGATCCGCGACATTCCGGGGGTGATCCTTGCCGTGCCGTCGACGGGTGCGGATGCGGCGATGATGCTGCGCGAATGCGTGCGGCTGGCGCGCGAGGAGCAGCGGGTGGTGGTGTTTTTAGAGCCCATCGCGCTTTATCCGATGCGCGACCTTGCGACCGACAAGGACGGGGCGTGGATGACGCACTATCCGGCCCCGGACCGGGTGATCGCCTTGGGCGAGGTCGGAGTGACGGGGGACGGTGCCGACCTTGCCGTCGTGACCTATGGCAATGGGCACTACCTGAGCCAACAGGCCTTGCCGCGGATTGTGGCGGCGGGGATCAACGCGCGGGTGATTGACCTGCGCTGGCTGTCGCCCTTGCCGGTGGAGCGGCTGATGGCAGCGGTCAGGGGCTGCGCCCGCGTACTGATCGTGGATGAATGCCGCCGCACCGGCGGGCCGTCAGAGGGGCTGATGGCGCTGATGGCAGAGCATGGGGTTCCGGCCGCGCGCGTGGTTTCCGAGGACAGCTTTATCGCGACGGGGCCGGCCTACGCGGTGACGATGCCATCAGCTGACAGCATCGTTGCGGCGGCAGTGGGGGCCATGCGATGACAACGGCGGTGGTGATCTGTCCGGGGCGGGGCACCTATGGCGCAGCTGAGATCGGGGTCCTGGCGCGGCATGCCGGGGCGTTGATCGGCGACTTCGATCAGGCGCGGGTGGCGTGGCGGCAGGAAACGTTAAGCGCATTGGACGCGGGGCCGTTCAATCTGGCGCGGCATAGCCGGGGAGATAACGCGAGTGCGCTGATCTACGCAGCAACCCTGGCTGACTTCCGGGCGATCCGGGGGGTAGAGATCGTCGCCGTCACTGGCAATTCGATGGGCTGGTATTCCACGCTCGCCTGCGCGGGGGCACTGGATGCGATGGCGGGGTTCGAGGTGGTCAACACCATGGGCACGCTGATGCATCAGATGGGGCAGGGCGGGCAGCTGATCTATCCGGTCGTGGGGGATGCGTGGCGGCCCGACGCGGCGCGCAAGGCCGACGTGCTGGCAATTGCTGCGCATGCCGGACTGGCACTGTCGATTGATCTGGGGGGCATGCTGGTGCTGGCGGGGGGTGAGGCGGCGCTGACGGCGTTTGCCGACGCCGTGCCAGCCACGGGCCGGTTCCCGATGCGGCTGGGCAACCACGCGGCTTTCCACACCGCCCTGATGGCCCCCGTCGCTGCGGCGGGGCAAGCCCGCCTCGCGCGGGACGATTTCCGCCAGCCCGCCCTGCCGATGATCGACGGGCGCGGGGCTGTGTGGTGGCCGGGGGCCACCGACACGGGCGCACTTTATGACTACACGCTGGGCCATCAGGTGACTGCGCCCTATGATTTTGCCCACGCTATCCGCGTCGCCGCGCGCGAATTCGCGCCCGACCTTTTCATCGTCACCGGCCCGGGCACCACGCTGGGCGGGGCTGTTGCGCAATCGCTGATCGCCGCCAACTGGCAGGGGTTGCAATCCAAAGCCGATTTCCAGACACGCCAACACAGCGCACCGCTGATCCTGTCCATGGGGATGGACGATCAGCGTGCCCTTGCCACAGGAGGCCACCCATGACCCACGCCGAAACGCTCAAAGCCGCAGGGCTGACCACTGCCGATCTGACCGGCGGCAACCTGGCCGTGCATTCGCCCATCGACGGGGCCGAGGTCGCGCGCATCCGCGAAACCGCCCTTGCCGAGATGCCGGGCGTGATTGCCCGTGCGCAATCGGCGTTCAAGGCGTGGCGCGATGTGCCAGCCCCCCGGCGGGGCGAACTGGTGCGGCTGCTGGGCGAAGAGCTGCGGGCATCCAAGGCGGAACTCGGCGCGCTTGTGACGCTGGAGGCGGGCAAGATCACGTCCGAAGGTCTGGGCGAAGTGCAGGAAATGATCGACATCTGCGATTTCGCGGTCGGCCTGTCGCGTCAGTTGTACGGGCTGACCATCGCGTCAGAGCGCGCCGGCCA
>JAYSSN010000215.1:0-10401 GCA_043720555.1 Rhodobacterales bacterium
CGATCTGGGCCTTCAGCCGGGTGGTCACCTGCACCGGCATATCGCGCAGCACCCCCGCCCTTGCCGACAGGCTGATGGTGCGCGACAGCGGCGCAAACGGCAGCGGCAGCACCTCGGTTGCGTTGCGGAACCGCTCGGCCGCGCCGATCGCCAATGGCGTCAGGATCGTCCAGCCTGCACCGGCGGCAACCATGGCCAGGATCGCGGAATAGCTGTCGAGTTCAAAGCGATGCGCCAGCCGCAGGTTCAGCTGCGCCAGATGCGACGCGACCAGCCGCCCCATGTGATGGCGCACCGTATACTGGATCAGCGGCATCGCGGGCAGATGATCCGCCGACGTACCCTTGGGCACGATCGCGACAAAGGGTTCGGCCATCAGGGGATGCACCTCGCGCCAGTCATGGTCGCCGGCTTCTGCCCCCAGATCAGCGGCCACCACCATGTCCAGCGCCCGCGCCTCCAGCTGACTGATAAGCCGGTGACTGGCCCCGGTTTCCAGAAGAAAACGGCAGCCCTTCATGTCGGTCGCCAGTTCGGCCAGCAGGGCGGGCGTCACCTCGGCGTCGAAATCTTCGATCACGCCGAGACGCAGGCTGGTCAGGCCCGATAAGTCCGCCATGGCAAGGTCCGCGCGCGCCTCGGCCTCGGCGTTCAGGATCACCTGTGCATGGCGGCGAAACATCGTACCGGCGGGGGTGGTCAGCATCGGGCGCCCGCCCCGGTCCAGCAGCACTGCGCCCAGCGCCGCCTCAAGCCCGGCCAGTTGCTGGCTGACGGCGGATGGACTGACGTTCAGGCGGCGGGCTGCGGCGGAAATTGATCCTTCGTCGGCCACGGCCAAAAAGACCTCGACCCCCCACAGCGTGATGCGCGCGTCCTGCCCCGGCATCTGCCGGATCAGAACTTGGACAATTTGGATTGCAATTCGGCCAGTTGGCGTTTGATCGACGCCAGGTCATCGGCATCAGGCTTGTCACCCGCCGCCTCTTTGGCCGGGCCCGCTCCGCCCCAGCCCGACATTCCGCCCATCATGGACTTCAGAAACGCTTCCTGCTGTTTGCGCAGCGCATCAAACCCCGGAACAGTCGCCATCGGGTTGGGTATCGTCGACATGTTTTCGACCATCTTCGCCTGGCCTTCGCGCAGCATTTCAAACGACGCGGCCAGAAATTGTGGCACGATGGATTGCACGGACGTGGTGTAGGACCGCACAAGATCGGTCAGCACGCCGACCGGCAGCACGCTTTGCCCTTTGCTTTCGTGTTCGGCCACGATCTGCAGCAGATACTGCCGCGTCAGGTCATCGCCGGACTTCAGGTCCACGATCTGCACCTCGCGTCCGGCCCGCACGAAACGCGCGATATCCTCCAGCGTCACATAGTCGGAGGTTTCAGTATTATACAGGCGGCGGCTTGCATATCGCTTGATCAGCAGTGGCTTGTCAGTGTCGGCCATGGTCGTCCCCGATATTGCAGTGCAGCAACAGCTTAGGGGAGCATCCGCCAAAAAGAAAGGGCGAGCCCGAAGGCCCGCCCAGCGACGTCACAGAACAGGGAGGATGTCCGCGACGATTAGTTTGCAGTCGCAGCAACTTTCTTGGCGGCGGTGGTCACGTCCGTCGTTGCTTTCTTGACAGCGGCGGTCGCGTCTTGCGACATGTCCTTGCCAGCAGCCAGCATCAGCTCGACCGTTTCCATCTGCACTTTCTTGGCGATCTCGGCAAACGAAGCCATATGCTCGGACGCCATTTCCGAAGCTGCCGACACGAAGTCGGAGACGGATTTGGAATAGTCCATCGGCTCTGCCTTGGCTTTGGACACGTCGCTCAACTTTGCAATCGCATCTTTTGCCCATTTGGACGAAATCTCGGTCGACTTTTCAGCAGCTTCCAGCGCCACTTTCGACAATTTCTCGGTCATAGCGGCCTGGGTCTTGAATGCGTTCTGCAGTGCAGAAGCGTCCATCGGGAACGCGGCCATCATGTCTTGCATGACTTTGGTGAAGTCCGGGGTCGTGGTCATTTTTCGTGCTCCTGATACAGGGGCCTCGGCCCCGTGGCGATGCAAGAGATATACATGCTGCATCGCAGCATTTCAAGTCCCTTTCTGCATTGCAGCATTGCATTCCACACATGCCGGAAACGTTATCACAGATCAGGCACTTAGCGCTGCAACCACATAAGTGCCGGGCGCCGGCCCCAGAACCGCGACCCCCGAATCGCCCGGAACCCGCGCGGGAACCTGCGCGCCGGACTGTGCCGCAAGCCATGCGCCCCACCGGGGCCACCAGCTGGCCTGGTGAAAAGTGGCACCGGCTATCCAGTCGTCGGGCGTCGTCATGACCGCGGGGTTCACATGATGGCCGTATTTGCCCTTGGACGGCGGGTTGATGATACCCGCGATATGGCCGGACTGCGACAGGAGGAAGGTCTTGTCGGCAGACCCCATCTGACTGACGCCCGCAAAGCTGGCCCGCCACGGCGCGATATGGTCGGTCTCGCAGGCAATCGCGCACAGCGGCACCTGCACATCAGCCAGGCTGACCGGATCGCCAAACACCGGGAAATGGCCGCGCGCGAAACCATCGCCCTGACAAAGACCACGCAGGTATTCAACCGCCATCCTGGCCGGCAGGTTGGTGCCGTCGCCGTTCCAGTACAGCAGATCAAAGGCGGGTGGCGCCTCGCCCAGCATGTAGGATTTGATTGCCGGCTGATAGATCAGATCGTTGGAGCGCAGGAAGCTGAAGGTCCGGCTCATGAAGAATTTGGAAAGGATGCCATCCTGCATTGCCTGGCGTTCGATGCCATCGACAAAATCGTTGTCCAGAAACACGCCCACTTCGCCGGGATCGGAAAAGTCGGTCAGGGTGGTAAAGAATGTGGCAGATTTCACTGTGGCGTCACCCGCCTTGTGCAGATGCGCCAGCGTCAGACCCAGCGTCGTGCCCGCGATGCAGTAGCCGACCGCATTGATCTGCTTTTCGCCCGTGATGCGGCGCACCTCGGCCATCGCGCGCAGGTAGCCGTCGCGGATGTAGTCATCCATGCCGACATCGGCATAGGTTGCATCGGGGTTGACCCAGCTGACCACGAACAGGGTAAACCCCTGATCCACGATCCATTTGATCAGGCTGTTCTGCTCTTTCATATCCAGAATGTAGAACTTGTTGATCCAAGGCGGAAAGATCAGCAGCGGTGTCTGGCAGACGGTGTCGGTCGTCGGCGTGTACTGGATCAGTTCCAGCATCCTGTTGCGGTAGACGACGGCGCCGGGTGTGGTGGCCAGATTCTGGCCGACATGAAACGCAGCCGGGTCCGCGAGCGTCACCAACAGATCGCCTTCATTGGCCTCGATATCGCGGACGAGGTTTTCGAGGCCCCGCACCAGGCTTTCGCCATCGGTCTGCACCGCTTTTTCCAGCGCGTCGGGGTTGGTGCCCAGAAAATTTGTTGGCGCGAACATGTCGACGATCTGACGTATGAAGTAGTCCACCCGTTTCTGATCGCCGGGATCGAGCGTGCTCAGCTCTGATACGGCGGTCGTCATGGCCTCGGCATTCAGCAGATACTGCTGCTTGAGGTAGTTGAACGCGGGGTGCGTGTCCCACAACGGGTTGGCAAAGCGGCGGTCCGTGGGGCCGGGGTCGGCAGGCGCCTTCGGGGTGCCGGCAGCCAGGGCCTGCTGGGCTTCCACATAGTGCTTCAGGGTCTTGCCCCAGTAACTGACCTGATGCTCCAGAATCTTTGTCGGGTTCTGCATCATTTCGGCCAGATAGGCGGCGGCGGCTTTGACATATACCTCCTGGTTTGGGCCTTGCAGCGCGGCGTCGGCCTGCCGTTTGTGCGCAAGTGCGGCCATCAGACGTGTCGACAGCGCCTCAACCCGCGAAAGATTCGCCGTCAAACGCTCTAGATTCGGGGCGGGCGTCAGGTCATCGGTTGTCATTGCAACAATTCCACCCTATCTTCGCTGCTGTGCAGCATTGATCACCTTGCTTGCGGGGGGGATGCAACGATCACGAACCGGGCACCCCGCCCTGGTCAGGAGACTACATGAAGTATATGCTTTCATATGACCTGATGGAAAGCGCGCGTAACACGAATGCATGGATGGGGGCCACCGCCCGCGCCATGGCGTCTTATCCCGCGTTTGCCTTGTCGTTGAACCCGTGGCTGAAACTGAGCGCTGCATGGGGCGAAGTCGCCGAGCGCAGTTTTGAACGCATGGTGGTCAAGCCAGACTGGGGTATCCGGTCGATCGTGGGACCGGACGGGCAGGATCACGTCGTCGATGTGACACCCGTCGTCAAAAAGCCCTTCGGCGATCTGGTGCAGTTCTTTGTGCGCCGACGTGCGCCGATGGCGCGCAAGGTGCTGCTGATTGCGCCGATGTCGGGCCATTATGCCACCCTGCTGCGATCCACGGTGTCCAGCCTGCTGCCCGACTGTGACGTCTACATTACAGACTGGCACAATGCGCGTGATATCCCCGTCAGCGCAGGCAAGTTCGATATCGAAGATTACACGCTGTATCTGGTGGAGTTCCTGCGCGCGCTTGGCCCCGACACCCATGTCATCGCCGTGTGCCAGCCCGCACCGCTTGCCCTTGCAGCCACGGCCTATCTGGCTGCGGAAGACCCAAAGGCACAACCCAAGACCCTGACCCTGATCGGCGGGCCGGTCGACCCGGACGCAGCAGCCACCGACGTGACCGACTTTGGCAGCCGGGTGACGATGGGACAGCTGGAGCAGTTCGTGATCCAGCGCGTCGGGTTCAAGCACAAGGGTGCGGGGCGGATGGTCTATCCGGGGCTGTTGCAGCTGCAATCCTTCATCTCGATGAACGCCGAGCGCCATTCCAAGGCGTTCACCGAACAGATCATGCGCGTGGCCCAGGGTACGGCGTCCGATCACGATGCGCATAACCGCTTTTATGACGAATACCTTGCGGTAATGGACATGACGGCCGAGTTCTACTTGTCCACCGTGGAGCGCATCTTCAAAGGGCGCGAAATCGCGCGGAATGCCTTTGTGGTGGCAGGCAAGCAGGTGGATATCGGGGCGATCACCGACGTGGCCGTAATGACCGTCGAAGGCTCGCAGGATGACATTTCAGCCCCCGGCCAATGCGTCGCCGCACTGGCGATGCTGACCGGGCTGCCCGACGCGAAGAAATCCCATCATCTGGAAGACGGCGCGGGTCACTACGGCATCTTTGCCGGGCGCAGCTGGCGACTGAACATCCGGCCTCTGGTGCTGGGATTCATCGACATGCATGGCGCAGACAAAAAGGCAAAGATCAGCCTCGCCTCAGCGCAATAGCAGCGGGCCTGCTAAAAACGCGGCAAGGGCGGCGTTCACGGCTTGCGGTGCTTCCAGTGTCGGCAAATGGCCTGCGTCCGCCAGCATGTGCAGACGGGCATGCGGCATCAGGCTTTCCATGAACTCCATCCGGCGGGGCGGCACAAGCCGGTCCGCCGCACCCGCAATCAACAGTGCCGGCATGACTGCACGGCGCAGCGTCTTTTGCTGATCGGGGCGGCGTTGCAGGGCGCGCGACTGGCGCAAGAACACCCCCTCACCCAGATCGAGTGCCATGGTCCGCAGCAACGCCATCACAGCAGCCCGGCCCGGCGTATCGGCCAGACTGGTCTCGGGCACCTCATCCGCCATCACCTGCCCCAACCGCCCAGCCCGGGCGGCCACCATGCGCGCCTCGCGTGCGGCGGCGATCCTGGGTTCCTCTGCCAGCGGATCGGTGGCGATCAACACAACACGCGTGATCCTGTCGCTGGCCCGCCGGATCATGTCCAGCGCCACAACCCCGCCCAGGCCCTGCCCGATCAGCGCGAAACGCGGCGGTGCCACGGCAAGCGCCGCCTCGGACATCTGCTCGACCGTCTGAACCTGGCACGGCACGATCAGCTGCATCGCAGATCCCGCCCCAAGTGCCAGCATCTGCGGCAGCAGGCTGCGCGCGTCGCACATCAGGCCGGGGATCAGGACGATGGGTTCGCTCACAGCCCTGGTGCCTTGGTCGATGGCGGGATGCGAACCGCCATGGCAAACAGGGCGCGCGTGCGACAGACTATCGTCCAATGCGCCGCACGCAGGGTGGTCACAGATGCAAGGCTGCGCGTCACGCCGACCGCGCGCAGCCCCCGGCATCGCACGGGCGGCCTGTCACCGAACATCTCCGCCGCGCCGTTCCGCCCGAACGTGCGACAATTGACCTCCATCCGCAAACGCGCGCCAAACACCACCAGCGCCACCAGACCCCACCCGATCACGCCCGAATCCTTCATGCGATCTTCTCCAGAATGTCGGTCACGGCGGCGGCGATCATGGCAAGACAGTCCGGTGTCGAAAAGCGGTGATCCGCGCCCTTGACCAGCGTCAGGCGGATATCTGCGCCCTGCGCATGATCGAGCAGGCGCAAGGCCACGGCGGTCGGCACATCGGTATCTGCCGTGCCTTGCAGCAGGCGCACCGGAACGGGCAGTGGCAATGGCGCGTCCAGCACGCGTTGGCGGCGCCCATCCTCGATCAGCCGCCGGGTGATGACATAGGGTTGATCGGCATAATCGGACGGCTGTTCGACGCACCCGTCACGCAGCAACGTCGTGCGTTCGACGTCGGTAAAGGCATCCCACATCGCGGCGGTGAAATCCGGGGCTGCGGCAATGCCGACCAGCCCCGCCACCCGTTCGGGCATCGCACGCGCCAGCAGCAGCGCGATCCAGCCGCCCATGGATGACCCGACCAGCACCTGCGGGCCATGCGTGACCGCCGCAATCACCGCCGCCGCATCAGACGCCCAGTCGCCGATGCAGCCATCGGTGAAATCGCCGCTGCTTGCGCCATGCCCGGAATAGTCCAGCCGCACGAACGCCCGTCCCTGTGCTTCGGCCCAGGCGTGCAGGTATTGCGCCTTTGAGCCTTGCATGTCCGATTTGAAGCCACCCAAAAACACCACCCCCGGCCCCGATCCTGCCACCTGACGATAGGCGATACGGCGGCCTTGCGGGGTCATGAGGTGGCTCGGTTCGGTCACGCGGCGGCTCCTTTTTCACAACGCTATAACGCCGGGGCGTTGACAACGCCATGCCACGGGGCCATCACACCCGCCGATATGAACCCGCAACCGGGCGCATCGTAGGCGCCAAACTGACGAGGAGGCCGATATGGCCCAGATTTCCCTGACCTTTCCCGATGGCAACAGCCGCACGTTTGACGCAGGCGTGACAGCCGCCGCCGTTGCCGCATCCATCTCGCCCAGCCTTGCGAAAAAGGCGATCAGCGCCACGGTGAATGGCGCACATTTCGATCTGCAATGGCCGATTACGACCGATGCCAAGCTCGCCATCCACACCATGGCGGACGATGCACAGGCGCTGGAACTGATCCGCCATGACCTTGCGCACATCATGGCGCGCGCGGTGCAAGAGATTTGGCCGGATGTGAAGGTGACCATCGGCCCGGTGCGCGACTATGGCTGGTTTTACGACTTTGACCGTGCCGAACCGTTCACACCCGAAGACCTGGGCACGATCGAAGCGCGGATGAAGCAGATCATCAATGCCCGTGATCCCGTGCGCACCGAAGTCTGGACCCGCGCCCATGCGGTTGCATATTACGAAGAACGTGGCGAACCCTTCAAGGGCGAACTGATCGCCCGTATCCCCGAAGGCGAAGACCTGCGGATGTACTGGCATGGTGACTGGCAAGACCTGTGCCGTGGCCCGCATTTGCAACACACAGGCCAGGTTCCGGCGGATGCATTCAAGCTGACGCATGTAGCGGGGGCCTATTGGCTGGGCGATGCTACCCGCCCGATGTTGCAGCGCATCTATGGCCTGGCGTTCAAGAACCGGGAAGATCTGAAGGCCCATATGGTGATGCTGGAAGAGGCCGCCAAACGCGACCACCGCAAGCTGGGCCGCGAGATGGAGCTGTTTCACATACAGGACGAAGCCCCCGGAATGGTCTTCTGGCATCCGGATGGCTGGACGATCTACCGCGGCTTGGAGGATTACATGCGCCGCCGTCAGCGGGCGGCGGGCTACAAGGAAATCAGAACACCCCAAGTGGTCGACCGCGTGCTGTGGGAAAAATCCGGGCACTGGGAAGCCTATCGCGAGAACATGTTCCTTGTTGAGGTTGACGAGGACGGTGCGAAGGAAAAGCGCATCAATGCCCTGAAGCCGATGAACTGCCCCTGCCATGTCCAGGTCTATAATCAGGGGCTGAAGTCCTATCGCGACCTGCCCTTGCGGCTGGCCGAATTCGGGTCGTGCCACCGGTATGAAAGTTCCGGCTCCATGCACGGGCTGATGCGGGTGCGCGGCTTTACACAGGATGACGCGCATATCTTCTGCACTGTCGAACAGCTTGAGCAGGAGTGTGCGGATTTTGTCGAGTTGTTGTCAGGTGTCTACCGCGACCTTGGGTTCGAAAAATTCGACATCAAGCTGTCAACGCGGCCCGATGTCCGCGTGGGCGCCGATGAAATCTGGGATCGGGCGGAAACGGCGCTTGAGAATGCCATCCGCAGGGTCAATGCGCCCTATGTCATTGATCCCGGCGAGGGCGCGTTCTACGGGCCGAAGCTGGATTTCAAGCTGACCGACGCCATTGGACGCGAATGGCAGTGCGGCACGTTCCAGGCGGATTTCAACACTCCGATGCGGCTGGGTGCGGAATATGTCGGCGAAGACGGGGCCAAGCACACGCCCGTCATGCTGCACCGCGCGATCCTCGGGTCCTTCGAACGCTTCATCGGCATCCTGCTGGAAAACTACGCGGGAAAGTTGCCGTTCTGGCTGGCGGCACGGCAGGTCGTCGTTGCCTCTATCGTGTCGGACGCGGACAGCTATGTAAATGAAATCGTTGCGGCGTTGCGCAAGGTCGGCGTGCGGGCCGAAGCCGACGTCCGCAATGAAAAGATCAATTACAAGGTCCGCGAACATTCCGTGGGCAAAGTACCCGTGATTCTGGCCATCGGCATGAAAGAGGTGGACGACCGCACCGTTTCCCTGCGCCGGCTGGGCGATACGCTGACATCCTCCCTGCCGTTGGACACCGCCGTGATGGCCCTGACGGCCGAAAGCCTGCCGCCGGATATGCGTTAGGGTGGCAAACCCTTGCCGACGGCGGAATCCTGCTTGATTTTTCAGGATGATTCTTCATCCTTCCGGATGTGACAACAGACTTTCGACGCGCCT
Organism: Rhodobacterales bacterium; assembly: GCA_043720555.1. Lineage (GTDB taxonomy): Bacteria > Pseudomonadota > Alphaproteobacteria > Rhodobacterales > Rhodobacteraceae > JAAFHS01. The sequence goes on from JAYSSN010000215.1 coordinate 9,226, forward strand.
TCTGACCACCTGCGGCAGCTTGACGACAAGGAAGACCTGGCTGCACGACCACCAGCAATGGTGCAGGTGGGGGATTGGGAAGGAGAGGCGGCATGCCGACAGGCACCGTAAAATGGTTCAACAGCACGAAAGGTTATGGGTTCATTGCGCCCGATGACGGGGGCAAGGATATTTTTGTGCACATCTCGGCTGTGGAACGCGCCGGGCTGAAAGGCCTGAATGACAACCAGAAGGTCGGTTTTGACATGCAGACGGGCCGCGATGGCAAACAGTCTGCGGGCGATCTGCGGCTGCTTTAAGGTCTTGTTTCATACGAGTTTCAAAGCGGCCCGCGCCCCCTTGCGGGCCGTTCTCATGCGAATTTGGCGGCAATCGCATCATCCCAGCCCAGCGTCAGAATACCGTCGTGCCGGATCACCGGGCGCTTCATCAGCGTGGGGTGTTCTTTCAGCTGTTGTTCCGCTTCAGAGTTTTTCATCCAGTCCGACAGCCCGCGATAGGTCGTGCTTTGGGTGTTGATGATGCGACTGCCAAATTCGGTGATGAACTCCGCGATCTCCGCCTCGGTCAACGGGTCGGCCCGCACATCGCGGAAGGTTACGTCGTGGCCCGCAGCGGCCAGCGCCTTTTGCGCTTTCTTGCAGGTGTCGCAGGTCGAAATGCCGTAAAGGATCATGTGCGTTCCCGATGTTCTGTCCGTCGGCACCTTCTAGCGACAACTTACCCGCTTGTCAGCGCCCGCGTGATCGCCACCCCGCCCCATGCCGCGACGGCCGTCAGCACCGTGCCCCAGATGACGTCGGTCGCCACCATCGCGGGATGCCAGTCCTTCATGATCGCATAGCTGGTGAACTCGTAGGTGCCATAGGCCATCGCCCCGATGATCGCGGCGGGGATCAGGATCGGCGCGCCGGTTTTCAACGCGGGCCAGGACACCAGATAGATCAGCCCCGCCACATAGGCGAGGTAGAAGGCCGCGGCAGGGCCGATGCGGACCGGCTCGGCCAGCAGGGGGCCGATGTGGCGGGTGAACAGGGGCTTCATGACGAAGCTGAGCATGAGGCCGTCGAGGACAAGGAAGATGGCGGCGGTGGTGAGGTAGAGGGTCAGGGTTTGCATGGGCGGGCCTCCGGGTTGGGTGGGAGGTAGGGCGGGAGGCGGCGGGGGGTAGGGGGT
>JAYSSN010000216.1:0-10398 GCA_043720555.1 Rhodobacterales bacterium
GCGCAGGCGGCGGCGGCGTTTTCGCCCGTGGTGTCGATTGCAGGCGCGATATCGTCGGCGCATCTTTACCGCGATGCGTTTCAAGAGGTTGACCAGCAAGCGCTGTTCAAACCCGTCACGAAGAAGACATGGACCGCAACCAGTGCGGACCGCGTGCCGGAAATGTTCCGCGAGGCGTTTCGGGTGGCGCTGACGCCGCGCCGGGGGCCGGTGCAACTGAACCTGCCGCGCGATGTGCTGTCGGCGTCGGCTGATTACCCGGCGTTTCAAGCGCCGATATCTTACCGCTCGCAAACCATGCCCGGAGGCGCACAGTCAGCCATTGATCAGGCGGCAGTCCTGTTGGCAGGGGCCAGCCGCCCCGTTATCATCGCAGGTGGCGGCATCAAGAATACAGAAGGCCACGCGCAGGCGCTGGCCTTGGCCGAGGCGTTGAACTGCCCCATCGTCACCTCACCGGGGCACGGCGATGCGATCCCGTTCGGCCATCCGCTGAACGCAGGCCAGATGGGGCCGCGCGGCAATATCGTGGCGTCGCGGCTGGTGCGCGAGGCGGATGTGATTTTGGCGCTAGGCACAAGGGTAGGCTTCAACGCCACCTTCTATACCTATGACAACATTAACAAAGACGCGAAAATTATCCATGTTGAACTGGAGCCCACCGCGATTGGCCGTCATTTCCCGGTTGAAATCGGCATCTGGGCTGATGCACCAACGGCGGCCATTCAACTGATTACAGCGTTGAAGGCACTGAAAAACCGCCAAATCGCCAATCAGTGGACCGCCGCCTTCAAGGCCGAACGCAGCGCCTATCTGGCCAAGCGCGATGCCGACGCCATTGTCGACACCGCCCTGATCCAACCATCCGGCCTGTTCAAAACCCTGCGCGATGTGCTGCCGCAGAATGCGGCGATCACCATGGATGCGGGCACGCTGTGTTTGCAGGCGACGGATGCACTGAATTACTGGCAGGCGAAAAGCCTGTTCACGCCCTTGGATTTCGGGCTGGTCGGATTTTCCTTTGCCTGCGGGCTGGGGATCAAGCTGGCAAAGCCCGAGCGGCCCGTGATCAGCCTGATGGGCGATGGCGGCTTTGGCATGACGGTGTCGGAACTTAGCACTGCGGTCGACCACGGCATCAACACGGTAACTATCGTGATGAACAACAAATGTTGGGGCGCGGAAAAAGCCTATCAGCGCGATTTCTTCGGCGGTCGCTATATCGGTGCCGATATCAGCAGCCCGCCGTTTGACAAGCTGGCGGAACTTTATGGTGCTGCAGGCTTTCGCGCCGACAGTCTGGCAGGTGTGGCCGAGGCGATTGAGGCGGCGCTGGCTTGCGGAAAGCCCGCCGTCATTGACGTGGCGGTAGACCCCGCGGCGCTTTATTCGTTCCGCCGCGACAGTTTCAAGCACCGTGGAGGTTGATGCGATGACCCAAACCCCGTCCTACCCCAACACCGAAGCCCAACGCGCCACCGGCGACTGGAACCCGATGTGGGATCTGATGCAGGAAATGGACCCGGATTATCTGGAGGCGTTTCTGGCCTTCCGCGCCGTGCCGCAACGCAAGGGCCCGTTGGAACAGAAATACAAAGAGATGATCTTTATCGCCATCAACGCCGCCACCACCCATCTGCACGGGCCGGGCGTGCGCCGTCACATCCAGAACGCCCTGCGCGCCGGGGCAACACAGGCCGAAATTCTGGAAGTGATCGAACTGACCACGATCATGGGCATCCATTCGATGACACTTGCCGCGCCGATCCTGAAAGAGGAAGTTGAGAAGTTCAACCAAAAGGAGGCCTGACCAAACCGGCCCCAATCGAAGGTTTTCCAAAGCAAACTGTCTTTCAACGTCGCTCGGAAGGCCAAGTCCATACAAAACCAACACAAACGGAGGTCCAACCAATGCATGCGAAACTCATATCTGCCATAGCGACAACCCTTGCAATTGCCAGCCCGGCCCTTGCCGCCGATCTGGTCGTGGGTGTGCCGAACTGGCCGTCGGTGACCGTCACCGCCAATGTCATCAAGGAAATCGTTGAAACCAACATGGGAATGACGGTCGAATTGCAGACCGGCACCAACCCCGTGATCTTTGAGGCGATGGACAAGGGATCCATGCAGATCCATCCCGAGGTCTGGCTGCCCAACCAGCAAGGTCTTGTCGATCAGTACACGGCCAAAGTGGAACTGAACACCCATGGCGCTCCGGCGGTTCAGGGGATGTGCGCGAATAAAGTGGCGTCAGACGCGGGCTTCAAGGACATCACCGATCTGACCGACCCCACAAAGACAGCGCTGCTGGACAGCGACGGCAATGGCAAGGGCGAGGTCTTCATCGGCGCGACGGGCTGGGGATCGACTACGGTGGAACATGCAAAGGCGCGTGGCTACGGGTACGATCAGATTGTTGATCTTGTCGAACTCGACGAAAGCCTCGCCTACGCCCAACTTGATGTCGCAATCACCGCAGGAAAACCTTGGGTGGGATTCTGCTACACGCCGCACCATCTGTTCACCTTGCATCCGGAAATGGTGTTTCTGACAGAACCAGCCCATGATGCCGCAAAATGGTCGATGGTTCTTCCCGAAGCGGACGCCGACTGGCTGGATAAATCAACCGTCGCGATGGCCTGGCCACCTGCCTATATCCAGCCGGCATTCTCGGTTGGCCTGAACGACGCTGCACCGCAGGTCGCCTCCTTGCTGCGCAACATGGACCTTTCGTCGGACGACCTTGGTGCATTTTCATTCTCGGTGGTGGTTGACGGCAAGGATGCAGCCCAGGTTGCCGCTGACTGGATTGCGGCAAACCCCGACCGTGTCACCGCTTGGCTAAAGTAACGGATTGGGGCAGTTTGACCTATGGGCATGGCGGTGCGCTGCCATGCCCATAGCTTTGTGAGCGTTCAGGAAGGTGGGCATGGCTGACCCTGTGATCGAGATGTCCGGCGTCTGGAAGATATTTGGTGCCGCCGGGCAAGCGGCACTTTCCGATGCCAGGGCAGGGGCTTCCAAATCCGATATCCTGGAGCGGCACAAATGCGTCGTCGGCATTGCTGATGCATCAATTTCGGTCATGCAGGGCGAGATCTTCTGCATCATGGGCTTGTCGGGGAGTGGAAAATCCACACTGGTGCGCCATGTGAACCGCCTGATCGAACCCACGGCAGGCGATATCCGTGTTTTGGGGCAGGACGTGCGGGCGCTGTCACCAAAGGCGTTGCGTCAACTGCGGGCCGAGCGGATCGGCATGGTGTTTCAGCATATGGCGCTGCTGCCGCACCGGTCGGTTGAAGACAACGTTGCCTATCCGCTGGAACTGCGCGGCACGCCAAAAGCCACGCGGTGGCGTGTCGCCGCCGAGAAGCTGGCATTGGTTGGCCTGCAGGGCTATGGCGACCGGCTGCCCAAGGAATTGTCGGGCGGCATGCAGCAACGCGTTGGGCTGGCCCGCGCTCTTGCCGCTGATCCGGCGATCCTGCTGATGGACGAGCCATTCTCGGCGCTCGATCCGCTGATCCGGCGCCAGCTGCAGGATCAGTTCATCGCGCTGTCGCACAAGTTGGGCAAGACCACCCTGTTCATCACCCATGATCTGGATGAGGCGATCCGCGTGGGCAGCCGCATCGCGATAATGAAGGACGGGCGCATCGTGCAAACCGGCACGCCCGAGGAAATCGTGACCAAACCGGCTGACGACTATGTGCGGGCCTTTGTGCAAAACATCTCGAAGCTGGGCCTGATCACGGCCCACACCATCATGGAACCGCTGGCCGCGGTTCTGGCAGTGCGGCATTTTGATACCGCATCGGCCCCTCATGCCACATCCGGGGCGAACCTTGATGCGCTGATCGGGCTTGTGGCTGGCACCGATGTGCCGGTTGTCATCGAAGATGGCGGCGTGCTTGTCGGCGCCGTTACCAAGGACCGGCTGCTGCTGGCAATCCGCGAGGGGCGATGATGAGTGAGGATGATCTGATTGGGCGCTTCACCGGCCCCAATGCGGCCTATTACGCACGAACGTTCGGCATCATACAGGCACGCGCCGGGGTGGCGCCGACCTTTAACCCGGCCGCCGCCCTGTTTGGCCCGCTTTGGGCCGGGATGCGCGGGCTTTCGTTTCTGTTCCTTCTGTTGTGCTTTATGGACCTTTTGGCGCTGTCGCAGGTCACATCCGGTCTCTGGGGCAACACTGACGGTGCCGGTCTGGCGCGGGTCGCGCAATTGGAGACGACGATTGCCAGCCGCCGGGACGAGGCGACTGAGGCCTTGGCCAACGGCAATACCGAGGCCGCTGCAACAGCAACCAGACTGGCCGACAATCTGCAAAAGGCCGTCGATGCCGCACGGGCAGAGACGGCGCGCAACGCCAATGGTGCCGGAATGCGTGTTCTGGGCGGAATAGGTCTGTTACTGGTGGTCAGACTTGCAACCGGATTTTTCGCCAACAGCCTTTATGAGCGCCGCTTTGGTGCCTGGCGCGGGAACAATGGCCTGCCGCACGGCGCGCCTGCCGGGCGCCTGATAGTGACTGCGGTCCTGATCGCCGCGATCTACGGCATCACGCTGTATGCGCTTGTGGCCGCCGCACCCCCTGTTTGGCTGACTACCTTTCCGGCGGACAAGGCGCTGTTCTCGACCGTCGAGCGCTGGCTTGATGCCGGGTTCGTGGCCGTCTACGACGCCGGGCGCGGGGTATTCGAAGGCATTCGCAACGCCATCCGGATCTTGGTCGAAGGGTTCGAGGTCGTGCTGGTCGGCACACCCTGGCCCGTGGTGATGCTGGTGATCTGCACCCTTGCCTGGCAGTTGGCGGGCGCGCGGGTGGCGATCTTTACCGCGGCGGCGCTGGCCTATCTCGGCTTCTTCGGCTTTTGGGAACTTTCGATGCTGACGGTGGCGTTGCTGGGGGCGGCGTCGATCCTGTGCATCCTGTTCGGCATCCCGCTGGGGATCTGGTTTGCGCGGTCCAGGACGGCCTTTGCCGCAGCACAGCCGGTGCTGGATTTCATGCAGACCATGCCGGCATTCGTCTACCTGATCCCCGTTATCGCGTTCTTCGGCACCGGCAAACCGCCCGGCATCATCGCCACGCTGATCTTCGGCATGCCGCCGGTGATCCGGCTGACCACGCTGGGCCTGAACGGCGTGCCAGAGGACGTGAAAGAAGCGGCGCGCGCGTACGGCGCAACAGAGTGGCAGGTGCTGCGCGGGGTGGAACTGCCGCTGGCCCGGGCGTCGATCCTTGCCGGGATCAATCAGACCATTCTGATGTGCCTGTCGATGGTCGTCATCGCCAGTCTGATCGGCGCCCAGGGGCTGGGTTCTGTGGTTCTGCAATCGCTGCAATATGCAGCCAAGGGGCAAGGGTTGCTGGCCGGCCTTGCCATCCTGCTGTGCGCCATGGTGATCGACCGGATCGTGCAGGGCAGTTTTCACGGCAGGCGATGAATGGATGAGCGGGCGATCATCCGGCCCGCATCCCGGCGGCCCGGGCCCTGCGTGGGCAGCGCGTGGTCGTGGCGCGGATCGAGGCCGGGTCGATCATGGGGCTGGTCGCGGAACTCGGGCTCACCCAGAGGCGTCGGCCTGCACATCACGGTGCCGGACGCGGCGGATGAAACGCGATCCGGCCATGTGCATGTCGGACGGCCATCGCTTCCGGGCACCACCGATGACCTGCACTCACCATGACGACAGTGTGTATCACCGGGTAGGCGGCTTCTCGCACCCGCCACACAGCCATCCCGCGTGAAGCGTTGTTTCTACTTGTGCTGGTCGGGTGTGTGGGACGTCATCGGTGACGGCTATGCAATTCATCTGTGGTGATGGCCGTGCGCAATGCCCTTGAATGGCTGACGCGGGCGTCGACGTCAGTCACGCATCGGGCGCCAAAGACGTCTCTGCTGGTGCACAGATTTCCCGGCCTTCCGCCCGCCATTCAGGAAGCCCGCCTGTCAGGCGCCTTGCATTGAGGCCGTGCCGCCGCAGCCAGGCGACGGCCTGATGCGCAAATATACAGCAAGGCCCGCGACAGTAGGCGACAATTTCACGGCTATCCGTACGTTCGGCAAGCCAATGTGCCAGCCCCTCGACCGGGACGCTGACCGCACCGGCGATGTGACCCCGTCGGTACTCATCACCCGGACGGACATCGATCAGCGTCACCGCCCCATCGCGCAGCCGCGTTTCAAGGTCTGACCGGGTGATTGGTTCCGGGTCGTCGGTTCCGTCCGACAGGCCACGCAGGATTGTCCGCACGGCGGCAACATTGCGTTCCGCGACCTCGCCCAGAACCTCCATCAAGACCAGCGTCCGTGCGTCGGTCAGCCGGTAGATCATCGACTTTCCGTTACGGTGCGATGTCACAAGTCCGGCCCGACGCAGATGCTGAAGATGCTGAGAGCAGTTGGCAATCGTCACCCCAATCTTGGCGGCAATCGCGTCCACGCCCCTTTCGTCCTGTGCCAGCTGTTCCAGAATCGCCAGCCGATGCGGGGCGCCCATCGCACGGGCCATCGCCGAAATTTCATCAAGCAGGTCAGATTTGAGGCTTGTTGACACGTCTTGATCATCCTCGTTACATCATTCAAGCGATTACTTTAGTGTTAGTGTGTGCGATGTTTGCCTGCAAGTGACGCGAAAAGAGGGAAACCCGGCCCGTGACGCCAGTCGTTTTCAAGACCCGGCCATGCCAAATCGATCGTTGCCGGGCGATAGACATCCGGATCAGGCAGCTTGCCCCGCAAACGAAGCCAGCCGTTTGTCATAGGGTTGACGCGCCATGACCGGGGATCATCAGTTTGGCATTCGCGAAAATCGGGGTCAATTCGTCCAACAGCTGATCCAGGTGCTTCTGGTCGGCTTTGCCATCGGCATGATGCGCACCGTGGTTCCTGCCCTTGCAGAAATTGAGTTCGGCGTGGCCAAGGGATCGTTCGTGTTGCTGATGTCCTTTGTGGTGGCGTTTGGCGTGGTCAAGGGCGTGATGAACTTTGTGGCGGGGCGACTGTCGGACCGGATCGGGCGCAAGCCGGTTCTTTTGCTGGGCTGGATGGCGGCTCTGCCGATCCCGCCGATGATCTATTTCGCACCGAGTTGGGGCTGGATTGTTGCGGCCACAGCGTTGCTCGGGGTCAATCAGGGCCTGTGCTGGTCAATGACGCAGACCTCGAAACTGGACATCACGCGGGCGGATCAACGCGGGTTGACCCTTGGGTTGAACGAATTTTCGGGCTACGTCGGCGTGGCCCTGGCCGGTGTCATCACGGCCTATGCGGCAACTGCGCTTGGCCCCAGACTGGGGCTGCTGATCTTCGGGCTGATTGTCGTTGGTTCGGCAATCGTGCTGACGTTGATCTGGGTGCGCGAAACGCTGCCCTGGGCGCGGACCGAGGCGGCGGCGCATCGGACCGGGTCTGACACCAAACGGCCGTCCCCGCGCTATGCGCAGGCCTCATCCGACAGCCCTGACACGACCGAGGTCTTTACCCTGATGTCCTGGCGTGACCGGCGCCTGGCTGCCGTGTCGCAGGCCGGGCTGGTCGAGAAATTCGCCGATGCGCTGGTCTGGGTGATCGTTCCGATCTTTCTGCACGAACGGGGGGTAAGTCTGCCCGACATTGGCTGGATCGTGGGGGTTTACGGCTTTGTCTGGGGCGGATCGCAACTTTTCACCGGGCGGCTGTCGGACCGTGTGGGACGGTTCTGGCCGAATGTTCTTGGCATGTGGATCTGTGGGGCAGGGGTGCTCATGATGCTGTTTGCGAACGGTCCACCCGGCTGGGCGACGTCTGCCGGCGTGGCGGGGTTCGGGATGGCGCTGCTGTATCCCAACCTGTCCGCAGCGGTGGCCGACATCACACCCCCCACCTGGCGCGGATCGGCGATCGGCATCTACCGGTTCTGGCGCGACATCGGCTATGCGATCGGCGCGCTCGGTCTTGGCGTGACGGCGCATGTCTATGGCTCGACCGAGGCTGCCTTCTGGTTTGTGGCAACCTCGATGGCCGTGTCGGGCGCTGTTTTGTGGTGGTGGGGTGAGGAAACCCATCCGAGGCTGAACCCTGCCGGAAGCGTCAGTCCGCCCGATTGCGGCAACCAGACTCTCTGAACCGCGCGGCAAGTGCGGCCCGCTGGTCCGGGCGGGCAGTCCATCACCGGCGATCCCGCATCCGATCCGGTCCGCCTGCCCCCACCCGATGTGCGAAGGTACTGGATCAGGGCGGCATTTGCGCGGCCAAGGCCTACACGGATCACCATCATCCAGATCCGGCCCAAGCCCATTCCAACGCCGCATCGGCCATTCATCATTGCATGTTTCTTTCGGAATAAGCGCCTCCGGCGGCACGTCGCCGGGGGCAGGTAGGGGGTCAGTTACCACCCGCCATGTCGTGATCCGTACCCCTCATGCCGTCCCGGCTGGCCAACCCCACAACTCTGCCAGAAACAATGCCCCACTCCGCAACCTCGGCCGCCGCGCAGGAAACCGTGGTTGGGGACATTCCCCGCATGGAAGCGCCGGGTGCGAAGGCGGCTCAAAACGTCTTGAACGGTGTCTCTCGATCCAAGGTATCCGGTCCGACAACAGGCATGCGGGAAACGCGGACGAAATCGAAACCGATCAAAACGACGCCAAAATACGAGTTCTGCTGAGTCTTTGATTTTTCAAACCAGGCCGGGAAAGCAAAAAGCGCCCCGGAGGGCGCTTCTTGAAGCCATGATATCACTTATGTCCAGTTGGAGCGGGCGAAGAGATTCGAACTCTCGACCCTAACCTTGGCAAGGTTATGCTCTACCCCTGAGCTACGCCCGCACCGTCTGGACTGGCCGCGATGTATAAAAGGCGCGGGCCCGCCGCAAGGGGAAAAATTCACATCGGCCCAAGTTTTTCCGCCCCCCCGTTTTACCTTTGCCCCAAATGCTCGGAATCCCGAAGCGATCCGGCGCAGCCGGGCGCTGAGACAAAAGGCGTGCGGCGACAGCCGCACCATACAATAACCGCTCTCAGTCGACCACCAGCTCCTGTCGCAGGGCGCCCGTCACCCGGTCAAAGATCAGGATACGGTTGTCGGTTGTGACCACGCCGACCCAATCATCGCCGATCGTCACCGCTTGCGCGCGCGCGCCTTCGGGCAGGGTCAAAGTGTCCGGTACGGGCACCGGTCCGTTCATGCGGGTGACAAGCAGCGCCACAATGGTTATGACCCCCGCGATCATGGTGATCATCAGCACGATCACCAGACCTTTCAGAAACCGCAAACCGGGCGGCAGCCCATCGGGTGACATTCCTTCCATGACGATCCTTTCCGATCTTCCCGGTACGCTCCGGGTCACCATCCCCGACGCGCATCCTGACCGCCTTGATAAGGCGCTTGCCCAAGCCGTGCCAGAGGCTGCGTCGTTGTCACGCTCGCGTCTCATGCGGATGATTGCGGATGGGGCAATCAGTCTCGACGGCACCGTGGTGACGGATCTCAAAGCGCGGGTGCAGGCCGGGCAGATCTACGCCCTGCGACTCGATCCGCCAGAACAGCTCGACACGGTGCCCGAAGACATTCCCCTGACCGTGATCTGGGAAGATGCCGATCTGATCGTCATCGACAAACCCGCAGGCATGGTGGTGCATCCGGCCCCCGGCACCCCGTCCGGGACGTTGGTCAATGCGCTGCTTGCGCATTGTGGCGATACACTGTCAGGCGTGGGGGGCGTGCGCCGCCCCGGCATCGTCCACCGCATCGACAAGGACACCACAGGTCTGCTGGTTGTCGCGAAATCCGACCGTGCCCACCATGGCCTTGCCGCGCAGTTCGAGGCGCATACCGTGAACCGCCGCTATGTGGCGCTGGTACACGGATCACCCAACGCAAATGACCCGCGCCTGCGCGGTCTGCGTGGGATCAGCTTTGAATCGGGTGGTATCCTGAAAATTGCCACCGGCCTTGCCCGCCACAAGACGGATCGTCAGCGCCAGGCCGTCGTCTGGGACAGCGGTCGCCATGCGGTGACGCGCGTCCGGGTGACCGATGAACTGGGGCAGGGCGAAGTGGCGCTGGTCGAATGCTGGCTGGAAACCGGTCGCACGCATCAGATCAGGGTACACATGGCCTATGCGGGCCATGCGCTGCTGGGCGATCAGACCTATGGCAACCGCCGCCGGGTTTCGGCCAGGGTGCCGGGGGCGGAGGCGGCGATGGCGTTTCCGCGGCAGGCGCTGCACGCGGCGACACTGGGCTTTACGCATCCGGTGACGGGCGACGCCCTGGAGTTCGTCTCACCCCTTCCGGCCGATATGGTGGCGCTGGTCGCGGCACTGGCACAGCGCTGAGCGGCCGTCCGGCTGACAAAGCCGTGAACGGCTGTCACAAATCTTCCCCAGCGGAACCTTCG
>JAYSSN010000217.1:0-10395 GCA_043720555.1 Rhodobacterales bacterium
TGTCCGCTCCAGTTCGGCCACCAGATCATGCGCCACGAAATCCTCGACCGGCATGTGATAGGGCGTGGTCTGGACTCCTCCCATTTTCTGTCCGGAAATATCCCGGGGGTCCGGGGGCTGGCCCCCGGGGCTCTCCATCCCGCGATAGAAGTTGACCTTGCGCACTGCCAGCGGATCACGCCCCAGCACAAAGGCCACATGATCCATCACCCGCTCGATCCCCAGCATGCCCTGTGGCCCGCCAAAGCCCCGGAAGGCCGTCGCGCTTTGCGTATTGGTCTTCAGCCGATGGCTCTCGATCCGGACGGCAGGCAGATGATAGCAGTTGTCCGCATGCAGCATCGCCCGGTCCGCCACGGGCAGCGACAAATCCTGCGACCAGCCGCAGCGCATCAGATGCGTGAAGTCCAGCCCCTGAATGCGCCCCTCCGCATCCATCCCGACCCGGTACAAGATCCGCAGATCATGCCGCTTGCCGGTGATGACCATGTCATCATCCCGGTCATAACGCATCTTGCAGGGCCGCCCCGTCGCGTGCGCGGCGACCGCACAGGCAATGGCCAGCGCATTGGCCTGGCTTTCCTTCCCGCCAAACCCGCCGCCCATGCGCCGCACTTCCACACGCACCGCACTCATCGGCAGATGCAGGGCATGGGCCACCTTGTGCTGTACCTCCGTCGGATGCTGGGTAGAGGAATAGACCAGCATTCCATCCTCTTGCGGTACCGCCGCTGCCACCTGGCCCTCGAGGTAAAAGTGCTCCTGCCCGCCGATCTCCATCTGCCCCGCAACAACATGGCGCGCGCCCGCGATCGCCGCCGCCGCATCGCCCTTGGCCCAGATCACTGGCCCGTGTTCAAACCGGCTGTCCGCCGCCAACGCCTCATCCACGGTCAGGATCGCAGGCAGTTCGCGGTACGTGAACTTGCCCAACTGCGCCGCTCTGCGTGCCGTCAGGTGACTGTCTGCCACCACCAGAAACAGCGGCTGGCCTGCGTAGTGCACCCGGCCCACGGCCAACAACGGCTCGTCATGCGCGGATGGCGAGCAGTCCGGCATCGGGTCAAGATCGGTGGCTGAAAAGACCGCCACTACCCCCGGCACCGCCCGCACGGCCGCAACATCGTTTCCCGTAATCTGGCCATGCGCGACGGTGGACAGCCCGAAGGCCAGATGCAGCGCACCCGTCGGCAAGGGGATGTCATCGACATAGCGCGCGGACCCGGTGACATGCAGGGGGGCGGAGTCATGCGGCAGTGGCGTGCCCATCGTCATGCCAGCACCTGCAGTACATCGACCGGTACGCCTGCCAGATCGTGGAAATACCGCAGCAACATGTTCTGCGCTGCCCGCATCCGGTAGGCTGCACTGGCCCGCATATCCGACATCGGCGTGACGTCGACAGCCATGGCCGCCTGCGCCGCGGCGATGCGGGCGAGGTCGAAGGGGTGACCGACGAGCGCAGCCTCGGCCCGCGCCACACGCCTGGGAACCCCCGCCATGCCGCCAAACGCAAGCCGCGCCACCGTCACCACACCGCGGTCCAGCGTCACGTCAAAACAGCCGCAGACCGCCGAGATATCCTGATCGAAGCGTTTTGACAGCTTGTAGCAACGCAGATTGGGGGCGTTGATCGGCAGCGTGACGGCCTCGACAAATTCGCCCGGCTGGCGATCCTGCTTGCGATAATCGAGAAAGAAATCCTCCAGCGGCATCGCCCGCCGCACATCCCCCCGGCGCAGGTGCAACGTGGCACCCAGCGCGATCAGCGCAGGCGGCCCATCTCCGATGGGCGATCCATTCGCAATATTCCCGCCGATGGTGGCGGCGTTGCGCACCTGCACCGATGCATAGCGCCGTAAAAGTGCGGCGAAAGACGGGTGCACATCGCCCACCGCCGCCATCAGACCGGTGATCGTCACCCCGGCACCGATGCGCAGGGTGTCACCGTCCCGCTCGATCCGGGCCAGATCAGCTATGCCGCCCAGAAAGGCCACAGGCGAAAGGTCGCGCAGGTGTTTGGTGACCCACAGCCCCACGTCCGTGGCCCCCGCGATCAGCGTCGCGTCAGGGTTTTTCAGGTACCAGTCGGCCAGCTCATCGGTGGTCCTGGGCTGGAGAGCGCCGGGGGGGCTGTCTGCCCCCCCGGACCCCCCCGAGGATATTTCCTGACGGAAAATGGCAGCATCGGTCTTCATCCATACCGGTACCGGCTCATTCGCTGCGGCCTCGGCCGCGCGCACAATCGGCGCATAGCCGGTGCAACGGCACAAATTCCCCGCCAGCACATCATCATGGGCGCGCCGACCCTGCAGATGGGCGACCGCCATGCTGACCACGAACCCCGGCGTGCAAAACCCGCATTGCGAGCCGTGATGCGTCACCATGGCGGCCTGCACCGGGTGCATCTGGCCGTCTGGGCCCGTGATCCCTTCCACCGTGCGCACCGCTTTGCCGTTCAGTTGCGGCAGGAACAGAATGCAGGCATTCAGCGCGCGTGCGCCGTCGCCATCCGTCACCATCACCGTGCAGGCCCCGCAATCGCCTTCGTTGCAGCCTTCCTTGGTTCCGCAAAGACCCGCGTCTTCGCGCAGCCAGTCCAGAAGCGTCCGGGTCGGGCTTTGCCCTGCCACACGCACCGGCGTTCCATTCAAGAGAAACGCAATATCCGACATGAGGTCTGCCCGCCGCGGTCTCTGCACCCAAGGTACCCTGCGCGCCCGCCCGATGCGGCGTAAAGCGGGTCGCGCACCCCTTTGTTCTTGCCCCATCAGACCCGCCTGCGACCCCGCTGGCAAGTGCTATGTTGCCGACGCGCGCCCTTCCCCCCGCCCGGCTGCTTCGCTAGGCTGGGTGGCATGTCGAACAGCCCCCGATTCATCCATCTGCGCGTCCATACCGAACATTCGCTGCTCGAAGGAGCGGTGCCGGTCAAAAAGCTGATATCGCTGTGTCAGGCCGCCGCCATCCCCGCCGTCGCGGTGACCGACACCAATAACATGTTCGCGGCACTGGAGTTTTCGGTGACGGCGCAAGGTGCGGGCATCCAGCCCATCGTGGGGTGTCAGATCAGCGTTGCGCACGACCCGGCAGCCCCCGGCGAGCGGCCCCGCCTGCCCGCCGCCGTCGTGTTGCTGGCGCAGAGCGACGCGGGCTACCTGAACCTGATGAAGCTGAACTCGGCGCTCTACATCGGCAAAGGCGGGCAGTTGCCGCAGGTCACTTTGGCGGAACTGGAGGCGCACAGCACCGGCCTGATCTGCCTGACAGGCGGGCCCGACGGGCCGCTTGCCCGCTTGGTCGCCGCAGGCCAGCTGCCCAAGGCGCGCGCGCTGGTGGATCGCCTTTCCGCAGCGTTTCCCGGCCGCCTTTATGTCGAACTGCAACGCCACCCCGGCGAAGGTGGCCGCCTGCCCGAGGCCGAGGCGGCATCCGAACGCGGGCAGATCGAGTTGGCCTATGACCTGGATCTGCCCCTTGTTGCCACCAACGATGTCTATTTCCCCAAAGCGACGATGTATGAGGCGCATGATGCCCTGATCTGCATCGCGGAAGGGGCCTATGTCGATCAGCAACAACCCCGTCGCCGCCTGACCCCCCAGCACTACTTCAAGTCCGAAGCCGAAATGGCCACGCTGTTTGCCGACCTGCCCGAGGCGTTGCAGAACACCGTCGAAATCGCCCGCCGCTGCGCCTTTGCCGTCTACAAGCGCAAGCCGATCCTGCCGAAATTCGCCGATGATGAGGTCAATGAACTGCGCCGCCAGTCACGCGAGGGGCTGGCGGCGCGTCTGGCGATCATCCCCCATGCCGTGCCGGTCCCGGACTATGAGACGCGGCTGGAATTTGAACTCGGCGTCATCGAACAGATGGGGTTTCCCGGCTATTTCCTGATTGTCGCCGATTTCATCCAGTGGGCGAAGGCGCAGGGTATCCCCGTCGGCCCCGGCCGTGGTTCGGGTGCAGGCTCACTGGTCGCCTATGCGCTGACGATCACCGACCTTGATCCGTTGCGCTATGGTCTGTTGTTCGAACGTTTCCTGAACCCCGAGCGGGTCAGCATGCCCGACTTCGACATTGACTTCTGCATGGACCGGCGCGAAGAGGTCATCACCTACGTGCAGGGCAAATATGGCCGCGACCGCGTGGGTCAGATCATCACCTTCGGGGCCTTGTTGTCCAAGGCCGCGATCCGCGACGTGGGCCGCGTGCTGCAGATGCCTTACGGGCAGGTGGACCGCCTGTCCAAGATGATTCCGCTCGAAGGCGTCAAGCCCGTCAGCATCACCAAGGCGCTGGCCGATGAACCCCGGCTGCGCGAGGCCGCGAAGGAAGAGGTGGTCAAACGCCTGCTCGACTACGGCCAGCAGATTGAAGGCCTGCTGCGCAATGCATCGACCCATGCCGCAGGCGTGGTGATCGGCGACCGCCCGCTGGACGAGTTGGTGCCGCTGTATCAGGATCCCCGGTCCGACATGCCCGCTACCCAGTTCAACATGAAATGGGTCGAAGCGGCGGGGTTGGTGAAGTTCGACTTTCTGGGGCTGAAAACCCTGACAGTGATTCAGAACGCCATCGACCTTCTGCGCCTGCGCGGTGTGGATATCGACATCAGCCTGATCCCGCTGGACGACAAGGCCAGCTACGACCTTTACGCTTCGGCCAAAACCGTCGCCGTGTTTCAGGTGGAATCCAGCGGCATGATGGATGCGCTGCGCCGCATGAAACCCACCTGCATCGAGGATATCGTAGCGCTCGTCGCCCTTTACCGCCCGGGCCCGATGGAGAATATCCCGACCTACTGCGAGGTGAAGAACGGCCTGCGCGATCTGGAATCGATCCACCCGACCATCGACCATATCCTGAAGGAAACCCAAGGCATCATCGTCTATCAGGAACAGGTGATGGAAATCGCGCAGGTGATGGCGGGCTACAGCCTTGGCGGGGCTGATCTTTTGCGCCGCGCCATGGGCAAGAAGATTGCCGAGGAGATGGCCAAGGAACGCCCCAAATTCATCGCCGGGGCGGCCGCAACCCATAACGTTCCGAAAGACAAGGCGGGTGAGGTCTTCGATCTGCTTGAAAAATTCGCCAATTACGGCTTCAACAAATCGCATGCAGCCGCCTATGCCGTCGTCAGCTATCAGACCGCGTGGCTGAAAGCCAATCACCCGGTTGAATTCATGGCGGCGGTGATGAACTGCGACATCCACCTGACCGACAAGCTGGCGGTGTACAAGCGCGAGGTGGACAAACTTGGCCTGAAAACCGTAGCGCCCTGCGTCAACGCCTCCCTCGCCACCTTCACCGTGCGCGATGGTCAGGTCGTCTACGGTCTGGGCGCGCTGAAAAACGTGGGCGTCGAGGCGATGAAGATGATTGTCGAGGCACGGGGGAATACGGCCTTTTCCACTGTGTTTGATTTCGCCCGCCGGGTCGACATGAAGCGCATCGGCAAGCGCCCGCTGGAAATGCTGGCAAGGGCAGGGGCGTTCGATCAGCTGGACCCCAACCGCGCCCGCATGTTCGAGGCTCTTGATCCGCTGGTCGCCTATTCCGCCGCGATCCACGACGCGAAATCATCCAATCAGGTTTCGCTGTTTGGCGAGGCAGGCACCGATATCCCCGAACCCCGCATCCCCTACCGTGACGACTGGTTGGCGGTGGAACGGCTGGCGCATGAACATCAGGCGATCGGTTTTTATCTTTCGGGTCATCCCCTGGATGACTACATGTCGGCGCTCAAACGCAAGGATGTGAAAACCCTTGCCGAAGTCATCGCCCTTGCGGAACGCGGGCCCTTGGTGGCCAAACTCGCGGCCTCGGTCAGCAGCAAGCAAGAACGCAAATCCGCCCGCGGCAACCGCTTCGCCTTTGTCCAGTGCTCCGACCCCACAGGCCTTTACGAGGTGACCGTGTTTTCCGACACGCTTGATGCCGCGCGTGACCTGCTGGAGGCGGGTTCCAGCGTCGTGCTGACCGTCGAGGCGAACCTTGAAGGCGACACCCTGAAACTTCTTGCCCGCGCGGTGCAGCCAATTGATGCGGTGGCGGCCGAGGCCGGCGCCTCTGCCTTCCGCATCCACCTGAACCGGGCCGAGGCCGCGACCTCCATCGCCATCCTCCTCGCCCGTGTCGAAGGCCGCACCCGCGCGCAGATCACCCTGTGTGTTCCCGACGAAAATGGCCGCGAGATTGACGTGACGCTGCCGCAGCCCTACCCGATCACCCCGCAGATCCGTGGGGCAATCAAGGCGATGCAAGGGGTGGTGATGGTGGAAGAGGTCTGACCGCACCAGATGGGCCCCAAGTGCGCTGTCTTGCGCTGGCAAGACAGGCGGGCGTGGGCCGCGTTTCTGCCGCAACACGTCTTCGGTCGCGGGCAGGCCGGTAACCTGTGCGTGCTGTTCGCCAAGGATTGCGCTGTGGCGTGCGTCCAACCTATCAAGATGCTGATGGATACACCGGATGAAACCCTTGCGAGTGCTGCGGCTGCGGGCGACCGTGTGGCCTTTTCACTGCTTTTGCAGCGCCACTATGACCGGATTTTTGGCCTGGCGTTCCGTTTGATGGGCAACCGGGCCGAGGCCGAGGACCTGACACAGGAGATCTGTGTGGCTTTGCCCGCCAAACTGCGGAGTTGGCGCGGGGATGCGCGGTTTTCGACGTGGCTGTACCGCGTGACGGTGAATGCCTGCCACGATCTGCGCCGCAGGCACGCGACGCGGGCCCGCGCATCGCAAGGCTGGGGCGATTGGGAACTTGCCCGGCAGGACGAGATTGTGGATGAGCGTGCAGCAATGGATTGGCTGACCGCCGCCATGACCCGTCTGTCACCCGAATTGCGCGATACCGTGGCGCTGGTGCTGGGCGAAGAGATGACGCAGGGCGAAGCGGCCCTTGTGCTTGGACTATCGGAGGGCACGATTGCCTGGCGGATGTCTGAAGTGAAGAAAAAGCTGCGCGCGATGGCCGTAGCGGAGACAAAGCCATGACGGACGAACTCGACACCCTGAAGGCGGCCATGAAGGCCATCACGCCCGCCCCGGATGCCGGGGTGAAGGACACGACGCTGCGCCTTGCGCTGGATAATTTCGACCGTCTCCAAGGATCGTTCGCGCCGCCACGTCCTACTGACGACCGCCCGGTGAAGGCGGGGTTTGTCAGTGGAGTATTCCAGATGATCCGGCACTTTACGACCCGCCAGATGCTGGCGGGAACAGCCTCGGCTGCCGCGGTGGTGGTGGGGATCGTGGCCCTTGGTCCGCAACTGCTGCGCGGACCGCAGGTGGTGGCCACAGCGCCCGCTGATAACACTGCCTCTGCAGCAGTGGCGGCCGGGCGTGCTCTGACGGGTGACGCGGATGCCGATGCGGTGACGCAGGCGGATGAAGGCCGTGTGCACGCGAACACGCCCCCCACTCCGCTTGCCCCGGCCGAACAATCATCGGAACCGGGTGCAAAGGTGCCGGGCGACGTTACCGGGGAAACGCCTGAAACGGGCGGGCTGGCCGATGCGACACCGGCGCTGCCCGAAGCAGACCTGCGCCTTGGCATCACGGCGGATGGTGAGCAACCGGGCGACATGGCCTTTCTTGCCCCTGCGGCACCCGAGGCGTTGGCGCACACCCGCACCATCGCTTCAGATGGCGTGATCGCAGGCGATGATGCGCAGATGGCCCCGGTCGAGAATACCGAATCTTTTCCCGAATCCACGCCGAACCCGGTGAAGTTGACGGTGGACGAGCCTGTATCGACCTTCGCCATCGACGTGGACACCGCGAGTTATGCCGTTATCCGCCAATCGCTGAACGCCGGCCAATTGCCCCCGGCCGATGCCGTGCGGATCGAAGAGATGGTGAATTATTTCCCCTATGCATACCCGGCACCGCCGCCGGATGCGGCGCCGTTCCAGCCGATGGTGACAGTGATGCCGACCCCGTGGAATTTCGGCACCCGGCTGGTGCATATCGCACTTCAGGGCGCGTTGCCCGCGATTGCCGACCGCCCGGCGCTGAACCTTGTGTTCCTGATCGACACCTCGGGGTCGATGGATGAACCGGCCAAGCTGCCCTTGCTGCGCCAGTCGCTGGCGCTGATGCTGGGTGAACTCGGGCCCACGGATCAGGTGGCTATCGTCAGCTATGCGGGATCGGCGGGCACGGTGCTGGAACCCGTGGCGGGCACCGATACGGCGGCGATCCTGGCCGCGCTTGACCGGCTGGCAGCGGGTGGGTCCACCGCCGGGGCCGAGGGGTTGGCGCTGGCCTATCAGGTGGCGGCGACGATGGCGGGCGATGGCGAAGTCAGCCGGGTTCTGCTGGCGACCGATGGCGATTTCAACGTCGGCATCAGCGATCCCGAAGGGCTGGAGGCGTATGTGGCCAGGCAGCGTGCAACGGGAGTTTATCTGTCCGTGCTGGGGTTTGGCCGGGGCAATCTGGATGATGCGATCATGCAGACGCTGGCGCAGAACGGCAACGGCACGGCGGCCTATATCGACACGCTGCATGAGGCGCGCAAGGTGTTGGTGGATCAGCTGACAGGCGCGCTGTTCCCGATTGCGAATGACGTAAAAGTTCAAATCGAATGGAACCCGGCCGAGGTCGCCGAATACCGCCTGATCGGGTACGAAACCCGCGCCCTGCGGCGCGAGGATTTCAACAACGACCGGGTAGATGCGGGCGAAATTGGCGCAGGCCACACCGTGACCGCGATTTACGAGGTGACGGCACCGGGCAGTGACGCGCTGTTGAACGATCCGTTGCGCTATGACGCGGCCCCGGCTGCTGAAGGTGCCGGCGAGTTGGGATTTCTGCGGCTGCGCTACAAGACGCCGGGCGCCAGCGCGTCACAACTGATCGAAGTGCCGATTGTGCCAGACGACACTGCGCCAGCCGACGATGTGCGGTTTGCCTTTGCGATGGCGGGGTTCGGGCAGTTGCTGACCGGGGCGACGTACCTTGGCGACTGGGGCTGGGACGATGCGATCGCACTGGCCAACGGCGCGCGTGGCGATGACCCCTATGGTTACCGGACCGAGGCCGTCAATCTGATGCGACTGGCAAAAAGCCTGACGCGATAGCTCTGGCGGGCAGCGATCAAGCCGTCGCCAACAGACCGTGTCACGCTGACCGCTGCCGTGCCCGCGTTTCCCAGCGCAATCCGCGCGCGGTGCCCGGCGCAAAGCCCAGCCAATCACCATGCAGATAGGCTGACATCCCGGCATCACCCTTCAGATGCAGGCCCAGAAACGCCGTCACCATATGCTGGGTGATGTTGTTCATCCGCACGGTATCCCAGACCGCATCGGCGTAATGGTCGAACGGCATGAATTCCAGATGCTCGGACGGCTCCCACGCCTCCGCCGGTGCCGGGATCGGTGCGCCCGCGTTATGGGCGGCCGCCTCGAACGTCAGCAGATGGCGATCCGCCGCCACCGCCTCGTCAAAGATCAGCCGCATCCCCGTCGCATAGCCCGACACCTCATCGGCGCTGCCCGCGATGATCAGCGCAGGTACCCGCAGCCCCGCCATCCCGTGCGCATCCCATGCGCCATGCTGGCGGCCCCAGGCCCCGATCGGCACAATTGCCTTCAGGCGCGGGTCCGCGACCGGGTTCATATGCCGCCGCAGCAAGCCGTGTGGCGGCGCCACATCCGCGTCCATCGCGGCCTCGGCCAGCCCCGCGCCGCCTGATATCAGCGCGCCATAACCCCCCATCGAATAGCCGATGATGGCGACCGTACTTGTATCCGCAGCCCCCGCCAGCGCGTCGATCACAAAGCCAGTGTCCAGCGGGCGGTTATACAACGTCGATCCGAACGCCGCCTTATCGGCATAGGTGCTGTCGGTATGATCGATGCTCGCCACCACATAGCCCTTGGAGGCAAGGTTTTCCCCCAGATGCCCCATCAGCATCCGATTGCCGGGATACCCGTGCGAGATGATGACCAGCGCAAACGCCCCCGCCCCCGCCGCCTGCGCCGCATTCCGGGCGGCACGGCCCTGCAGTGCAATCCGCCGATGCCCGTCGCGCAGCAATGTGTGATAGGTGGTCCCCGGCACCGTGCCGGGGGCTGCAGGATACCACAGCTCCACCGTCAACCGCCGGTCATGGTGGGAAAGGGCGCCCGCAGTGCTGTTCAGCACATCAACCCGCCCCGGATCAACCAGATCGAGTGTGCGCACGCCGACCGGATATGGGCCTGGCGCGGCAAGGGTGGGCGCATCCGGGCGGATCAGGTCGATCCGGTTGTCATGGGCATGCGGCGAAAGGCTGGTTCTCATGTCCACAAAATGGCCACCCCCGGCGCGCCCGTCCAGCCCCAAAGCAAAACGGGGACGGCTTTCGCCACCCCCGTTTCATTGGTCACAAGCGCAAAGGCTTATGCGA
>JAYSSN010000218.1:0-1624 GCA_043720555.1 Rhodobacterales bacterium
CACGCTGACCGCGTCGCTGAAAACAGGGGTCATGCCATGTCAACCGAAGGAAAAGACAGCGCTTCATGGGGTCCGGCAGAACCCACAGCGGGCATCAGCGGCAACGCGCGGTGGGAGTTGTTGCAGGCTGCGCGTCACGAGCGGATCAAGGCCGAAATCGTGGTGCCCGCCTACGTGCAGCTGAAGATCGGCGAGAACGGCCGCACCGTCGGGGACGTCATCAGGTTTCTCGCAGATCATCCCGATCAGTACAGCCTGTCAGATCACGAGATGGACAGCCTGGTCACCGAGGCCGAATATTCCCGCGACACAGCGCATATCCATGCGACCATCCTGTGCAACCCCGCCTTCGTGGACAGCGCGGAATGGACGGTGCTGCATGTCGGGCCGCCGCAAGCACGGATTTTCCGGGGCGAAGGCAGTTATTCCGGCAAGGTTCTGCCGCGCAAATCCGGCCCGCTGCGCAAGATGCCGGTGCTGGGGATCGTCGACGACGGGATCGGTTTTCTGCATCACCGCTTTCGCAAGCCCGACGGCGCGACGCGGTTTCAATCATTCTGGCTGATGCATTCCGATGTCATCGCCGGTGATCCCGGCCCGTTCAATGGGGGGGCAACGCTGTTCGGCATCGAACTGACCGAAGGCGATATCAACCTGCGCCTTGCGTCGAACCGCAGCGAAGAGGCGCTGTACCGGCAAGTCAACACGGGGGTTTTCGGCCCCGTGCCACGCAAAAGCACCAACCATCATGTCGGCCACGGCACCCATGTGCTCGATCTCGCCGCCGGGGCCGGTACGGGCGATGCGTTGGCGTGTGTGCCGTTGCTGGGGGTGCAGCTTCCGCCCACCAGTATTGCCGACACCTCGGGGCGCAGGCTTGACCCCGATATCGCGCTCGCCTTGCGCTGGATCATCAACAAGGCGCTGCAGATGCCGGGCCGGGTGCCGCTTGTCATCAACCTCAGCCTTGGGTCGCTTGCGGGGCCGCAGGACGGAACGGGCGTGGTCGAGACGGCAATCCGGTATGAAATCGCCCGCTATCATTTCTTTTCCGGCAAAGCGCCAATCCGGGTGGTCGTCGCCTATGGCAACGCCCGTCGCGCACGGCTGGTGGCCAAGGCGCGGCTGCAGCCGCAGGCCGAGGTAACGCTGGACTGGCGCATCCTGGCCGATGATGCGACCCCCAGCTATCTGGAACTGCGTACCGGCAAGGCCCAAGCGGCCAATATCGCCATAACGCTGCGCCCGCCCAACAGCGGGCCGGTCCTTTCGCTGGCCGGGTTCGCCGCACCGGGGCCGGGACAACAGTTCAACGTCCCCGGCGGAAGCGTCGCCGAAGTTGCCGACATTCCGCATCCGGGCATGGCCCAGACCCTTGTCACCGTGGCCAAGACCATCAGCGACAACAACTTGCCGGTTGCGCCTGCGGGCGCATGGCGCATCACCCTGCGCAACACAGGTGCCGACGTCGCCACGGTGTCGCTGAAGGTGCAGCGCGATGATACCCCCGGTGGCTACCGCCGCAACGGGCGACAAAGCTGGCTCGATCATCCGTTGGGCTGGATGTGGGAGGACGAGACCCGCGCCCTTGCGGCACCCGACCCGACCGGTCCGATCACCCGCG
>JAYSSN010000219.1:0-10343 GCA_043720555.1 Rhodobacterales bacterium
ATTCCCTTTTCAGTTAGGCCACCAGCCCCGCCCCTGCAACCCGGCCCTGCAGCTTTCTCTTTGTGCAAATACTCAGTCCGGCCGTGTCGCCAGCAAGGCCCGCAGGCTGTCAAGCGTATCGATCTCTGCCACGCCCTTGTCGCGCCGCCAGCGCACCATGCGCGGAAACCGCAGCGCGATCCCCGATTTGTGCCGGGAGCTGGCCTGAATGCCTTCAAACGCGATCTCGAACACCAACTCGGGCGGCACGCGCCGTACCGGGCCAAAGCGTTCCAGCGTGTGCTTTTGCACCCAGGCCGTGATCTGGCGGAATTCGTCGTCGGTCAGGCCGGAATAGGCCTTGGTGAAGGGCACAAGATCATTGCCGTCGCGTACCGCAAAGGTGAAATCGGTGAACAGCGTCGCGCGCCGCCCATGGCCTGCCTGCGCATAGATCATCACCGCATCCACGCTGTAGGGGTCGAGCTTCCACTTCCACCAATCCCCCCGTTTGCGCCCCACATGATAGCCCGAATCCGCGCGCTTCAGCATCAGCCCTTCGGCCTGCGCACCCCGTGCCAATGCACGGGTGGCGGCCAGTTCATCCCAGGTGGCGAAGGGCAGGGCAGGGGACAGGGCCAGCGGCAGACCGGGGGGAAGCGCCGCGATGATCGCGCCCAGCCGGGCGCGCCGCGCCGCCAGCGGTGCCGCGCGCAAATCGCGCCCCCCATCTTCCAGCAGATCATATCCCAGCATCTTTGCCGGCGCCTCGGCCAGCAGTTTTTTTGGCACCGACTTCCGCCCGATCCGCTTTTGCAGGGCCGCGAAAGGCTGGGGCTGGTCCGCCAGCGGACCTGTGCCCCAGACCAGGATTTCCCCGTCTATCACGCATCCCGGCGGCAGGAAATCGATCAGCGGGTTGAAGTCAGGGAAGCGGTCGGTGATGAGTTCCTCGCCCCGCGACCACAGCGCAAAGGCCCCTGGCCGGTTGATCATCTGCCCCCGGATGCCATCCCATTTCCATTCTGCGATCCACCCGGCCGGTGCCCCCAGCGTGTCCGCCCCGGCCTCCAAAGGCGAGGCAAGCGCAAACGGATAGGGCTTTACCCCCACATCCCCATCGCCCGCAATCAGCGCATCGAACGTCAGGCGCGCGGGGTTCCAATCGCCCATCAGCCGGTGCGCCAGCGTCGCCTCGTCGAGCCCCGTGGCGGCGGCCAGCGCGCGGGTCATCAAGCCCTGACTGACCCCCATCCGGAAGCCACCGGTGATCAGCTTGTTGAACAAGAACCGCTCGTCACCCACCAAACTGTCCCATGCTGCACCGATCGCAGCACGGCGCGCATCGGCAGGCTGACCGGTCAGCGCGATCAGGCGCGTCAGCGTTTCGGTCAGGCTGATGTCACTGGCCTGCGCCGGTGGCGGCAGCACAAGCGCGATGGTTTCTGCCAGATCGCCCACTACCGGATAGGTCTCTTCGAACAGCCACAGCGGGATGCCTGCCGCATCTGCCGCCCATTCCTTCAGCTCTGCCGCCGTGACCGCGCGTTTCGGGCGGCGGCCAGACAGAAGCGCGATGGTCCAGACCCGGTCCGGTGCCGGGGCGGTGCGAAAGTAGTCAGCCAGCGCCTCGGTTTTGGCAGCGGTTCTGGTGGTGCTGTCGAGCGCGGCAAACAGGCGGGCGAACCGTTTCATCGCACGCACCCGGTGGCACGGGGGCAGGGGGGGCGGCTGGCGCCTCCGTCGTTGGCGTGCCTCATCCCCCGCGGACAGTTGGAAACACGCGAGGGCCACGGGACGGTCACTCTGCCACCTCGGTGTCGCCCGCCGCGTCGTCGCCCGCATAGGCGGTGGCGACGATCCCCGCTTCGTAGCCCTGACCGTCCAGCCATTTGCGAAACGGGGTGGTGTAGCCATGGGTGACAAACACACGGGCCGCGCCCGTTTCGCGGATCGCCATGTTCAGCCCCGGCCAATCGGCATGGTCCGAGATGACAAACCCGGTGAGCCCCCGCCGGCGCCGCACCCCGCGCAAGGCCATCCACCCCGAGGCAAAGGCGCTTTCCGACGGACCAAACCGCCCGGCCCAGGGGGTGCCGAGGGCCGAGGGCGGTGCGATCACCAAAGCGCCGGGAAAGGATTTGGCATCGACCCCCGGACCCACGCGGGTCGTCTGGGGGATCGCATAGCCCGCCGCGCGCAAGGCGGCATTCGTGGCTTCGACAGCGCCATGGGTCAGGATCGGCCCCGCCCCCGCAACCCCCGCCATCAGCCGCTGCGCCTTGCCCAGACTGTAGGCGCCCAGAATCGAGGTCTTGCCCTGCGCGGCATTTGCCGCCCACCAGTCGCGCACGCGGGCCATCACCGTGGCGTTATCCTGCCAGCGGAACACCGGCAGGCCAAAGGTGCATTCGCTGATGAAGGTATCGCAGCGCACCGGCGCCCACGGCTCGCAAAGGCCATCCGCGTCGACCTTGTAATCGCCTGACACCACCCAGGCATCGCCGCCGCGATCGACCCGTATCATCGCCGATCCCGGCACATGGCCGGCGGGGTGAAAACTGACCGTGACACCGCCGATGCGCAGCGGCTGGTCATAGGCCAGCGTCTGTGACCGCACCGCCCCCAGTCGGTGCCGCATCACCGCATCGGTGCCGGGGGTGGACAGATAGTTGTCATGACCCGCCCTTGCGTGATCGGAATGGGCATGCGTGATCAGCGCGCGCGCCACAGGCCGCCACGGATCAATGAAGAAATCCCCCGCAGGGCAATAAATGCCCCTGTCCGTGAAGGTCAGAACCGGATCGCGCGTCATGAAAGGCACGATAGCGCGATCTGCGCCCCCTGCCAGTCATGATGGGTGTCCCCGATGCAGCGGTATTCGCACCGCAGTGCGCAGCAAACATGTCCCTGACCGTTGCGGTTCACGCCACACGCCAATAGGCTGCGCCGCCAATCGGGGGGACAAGATGACCTATTGTGTGGGCCTGTTGCTGAACGACGGCATGGTGCTTTTATCGGATACCCGTACCAATGCGGGGCTCGATAACATTTCCACCTATCGCAAGATGTTCATCTTTGAAGATCCCGGTGAACGTGTGATCGCCATCATGACGGCCGGCAGCCTGTCGATCACCCAAACCACCATGGCCCGCCTGCGTGAGGCGATGGACGACCCCGACAGCGGCGAAGATGCCAACATCATGAAGGCTCCGACCATGCTGAAAGTGGCCGATATCGTCGGCCGCATGCTGGGAGCAGTACGGCAGGAGATTGACCAAAAACTTGGCCCGATGGATCAGGGCGTCTCGGCCAGCATGATCGTGGCAGGCCAGCGTAACGGCGGGGCCATGCGCATGTTCCTGATCTATCCGGAAGGCAATTTCATCGAGGCCACCGAAGACACGCCGTTCCTGCAGATCGGCGAACACAAATACGGCAAGCCGATCCTCGACCGCATGGTAAAACCCGCCACCAGCCTGACCGATGGTCAGAAAGCCGTGCTGTTGTCGATGGATTCGACCCTGCGATCAAACCTGTCGGTCGGCATGCCACTGGATATGTGCGTGATCGAACGCGCTGCCTGCCGCGTCACAAGCAAACGCCGGATCGACGCAGGCGACGCGGTGTTCCGCGCGATGTCGGATGCGTGGTCCAAGGCGCTCCGCGATGGCTTTACCCGGATTTCGCTGTAGCGCGTAGGGCCGATCTGCAAAACCACGCTGCCCGGGATCAGACGCCGATGTCTGGGGGCCTGTCTGAACGCGCGCGCCGGAAGGCGCGGCACCTGACACGCGGGTTCTGCGCGGCCAGATCTGACCGGGCCACCATCCCTTTGCCGCGGCGTTGATCCCGGCGCAGTCGTTGCCGTCGCGTGGCGGCTTTGGTCTGCGGCGGTTCAGGGTCAGGCGGGGGGGCGGCCATCACACCGCCTGCTGCAAACAGGAACTTCGGGCGCGCGCGGACCTTCAGCGCAGAAATGATTTACACACCGTTGGCAGGTTGTTCCGCCAAAGCCGCTTTCAAAGCTGTGCCTCGAACAGCGCGCAGGCCGCATCGAAGAACCGCTTGCGTGTTTCGGGCACCTCCATCATCACTTCGTGCGCGGCACCGGGCATGATGTCGAATTGCGCCCCGCGCCAACAGCGCATGCGTGCGTTGATCGCCGCCACATCCACGACATGCTCTGCCGTCCCCAGCGCACAGTAGGCGGGCAGATCCGGTGACGGCAGCAGCGCCAGAGCGCCGCAATCGTCCAGCGCCTGCACCAGCCAACTCACCGTGGGGCCACCCAGCGCAAGCCCCGGTTCGGCCACCAGATGCGCCACCATGTAATCCCACATGGCGCGGTCAGTGGTCAGCAAATTGCCCGCAAACCCCACGTGGCGCACATAAGGCACCGGACCGGTTGTCGGCGCATACCCCTCGCCCCCGCCCAAAGCCCGGACGATCCGCAATACCGGGGCGGCGAACGGTCGTACTGCCGGATGCACCCGGATGCCCCACATCGGTGCGGAAAAAGCCACCGCGCGGGCGGGAAAACCACCGATCAGCGCGCGCAGCCCGATGCTGCCACCCATCGAATGGGCCAGAATGAACAGCGGCGCCGGACAATCCATGTCCCGCGTCAGTGCCAGCACCGCCTGCAGGTCGCGCTGGTAGTCGGCGAAATCCGTGACGTGCCCCTTGATCGGATCGGCCAACAGCCGGTCCGCCAAGCCCTGCCCGCGAAAATCGACACACAGCGTGGCGTAACCCCGCGCCGCCAGATCGCGCGCCGCCCGGCCATATTTCTCGATGTATTCCGAGCGGCCGGGCAGCAGCAGCACTGTCCCCTTGTCGCCTCCGGGCCAATAGCCCGCGCGGATGCGCACGCCATCGTTGGCACGCAACCAGAAGGCCCGGCCGTCCGGCGGACCATCGGCAAGTGCGGCAAAGAACGGCGCTGCGCACATGGCTCAGGCCAACGCGCCTGCCAGCTTCATCGCCATGCCCATGCTGCCATCCAACACCAGCTTGCCGGTCATGAACGCCGTGGTGGGATTCATGTCGCCATCAATGATCGCCCTGAACACATCCGCCTCGGCCGTCAGCGTGACATCCGCAGGCTCATCACCCGCCCGCACACCGCCCGCGTCGATCATGATCGTGCCTTCGCCGGGTATCACGAATTTCGCCACGCCATCAAATGACGGGATCTTTGCGCCAAGCGTGGCAACGGCTGTGGTAATGATTTCGCTCATGTGATCCTGCCCTGTGTTGATCGGGGTTTGGCTTTTGCGCAGGTTGCGCTAATCTCGGAGATATGAAAGTCCTGTACCGGTTACTCAATTCTTTCGTTGCGGCACTTGCGGTGCTTTTTTTCACGGTGTCCGTTGCGCAGGCCCAGACTACTGCGCTGGACGACTTGTTCAAGCGGCTCGAAACCGCCGAAGAGGCCGAGGCCGGCCGGATCGAGACCGAGATCTGGCTGGAATGGTCGAAATCCGGCTCTGCGGCCATGGATTTGCTGTTGCAACGCGGCCGCGATGCCATTGATTCCGGCGATCTGCCTGCGGCAATTGAACATCTGACCGCCCTGACCGACCATGCCCCCGATTTTGCCGAAGGCTGGAACGCGCGCGCCACCGCCTACTTCATGGCGGGCGAATATGGTCCGTCGGTTGATGACATCGCCCACACCCTTGCGCTGAACCCGCGCCATTTCGGGGCGCTGTCTGGCCTCGGCATGATTCTGGAAGAAATCGGCAAACCTGACAAGGCGCTCGAGGCGTATCGCGCCGCTCTGGCTATACATCCGCATCTGATGGACGTATTGGACAGCGTGGAACGGCTTGAAATCGACATCGCCGGGCAGGACCTTTAAGTAATCCCATGATGACCCCCGCGCGGGTGACGGCGGTTCTCGGACCGACGAACACCGGAAAAACCCATTACGCGATCGAACGGATGCTGGCGCATCGGACGGGGGTGATCGGCCTGCCGCTGCGGTTGCTTGCGCGTGAGGTTTATGATCGTTGCGTGGCACAGCGCGGGCCATCCGTGGTGGCGCTGGTGACGGGTGAAGAACGCATCGTGCCCGAACGCACCCAGTACTGGGTCTGCACCGTCGAGGCGATGCCGTTGGAAATCGGGGCAGACTTCGTCGCCGTCGATGAAATCCAGTTGTGCGCCGACCCCGAACGCGGCCATGTCTTTACCCAGCGTTTGCTCAAGGCGCGGGGGTTGCACGAAACCCTGTTCCTGGGCTCTGACACCATGCGCGGGGCGATTGCCGCGCTGGTGCCCGGCGTGCAGTTCATGAAGCGCGACCGTTTTTCGACACTGACATACGCGGGTTCCAAAAAGATAAGCCGGATGCCCGCGCGCAGTGCCATCGTCGGATTTTCGGTTGAAAACGTTTATGCCATCGCCGAACTGATCCGCCGCCAGAAGGGCGGGTGCGCCGTAGTGATGGGCGCGCTGTCGCCCCGTACCCGCAATGCGCAGGTCGAACTGTATCAGAACGGCGACGTCGACTACCTTGTGGCCACCGACGCCATCGGCATGGGGCTGAACCTCGATATCCACCACGTCGCTTTTTCGGCCACCGCGAAATTTGATGGCCGCCGGATGCGCGGCCTGTTTCCCAACGAACTCGCACAGATCGCAGGTCGCGCAGGCCGCCACAACGATCACGGCACCTTTGGTGTTACGGGCGAAGCGCGACCGATGGATGAAGATGTGATCGAGGCCATCGAAAACCACCGCTTCACGCCAGTGAAAAAGCTGTACTGGCGCAACGAGGTGCTGGAATATGGGTCAGCCGAACGCCTGATCCGATCGCTGGAAGCGCCCACCGGCAATGAGTGGCTGACGCGTGCCCGCGATGCCGACGATGTCGTCGCACTGAAAACCCTGTCCGAGATCCCAGAGGTGAAGGCACGCCTGCGCGGCCCACACGATACCCGGCTGCTTTGGGATGTGTGCCGCGTGCCCGACTTCCGCGGCTCGTCCGGGTCCGAGCATGCGGCGCTTCTGGCCCGCATCTTCGACTTTCTGAAGGACGGGCATGTCCCGTCAGACTGGCTGCAAACCGCCGTGGCCCGGATCGACAATGCAACGGGCGACATTGACACGCTGTCGAAACGACTGGCCTATATCCGCACTTGGACGTATGTCGCGCAGCGCAAAGGTTGGGTGCAGGACGAAAGTCATTGGCGGGACGAAACCCGCGCTGTAGAAGATCGCTTGTCAGATGCGCTGCATGCAGCCCTGACCCAAAGATTTGTTGATCGGCGCACATCCGTGCTGCTGCGCCGGTTGAAACAGAAGGAGACCCTCGTGGCCGAGGTGAATGACAATGGCGAAGTGACGGTCAGCGGCGAATTCGTCGGCAGGCTCGAAGGATTCCGGTTCCGGCATGATGCTTCTGGCAGTCCGGATGAGGCGCGCACGCTGCGGCAAGCGGCGGAACAGGCGCTGAGGCCTGAATTCCATCTGCGGGCGGACCGTTTTTATAACGCACCCGATACCGAACTGGATTTCACCGAGCAGGGCGGCCTGATGTGGGGCACCACGGCGGTGGGCAAGCTGGTCAAGGGCGGTGATGTGATGCGCCCGACCGTCGAGGCGTTCGTGGATGACGAGGCCGGACCGGATGTCGGCGACAAGGTGCGCCGCCGGTTGCAGCATTTCATTGACCGCAAGGTAGCGGCATTGTTTGAACCCCTGCTCGCCATGGGCCGGGACGAGGCGCTGACCGGCCTTGCGCGCGGCTTTGCCTTCCGGCTGGCCGAAGGGTTGGGCGTTCTGCCGCGTGATGTGATTGCAAACGATGTAAAAGAGCTGGATCAGGAGGCCCGCGGCGCGTTGCGCAAGCATGGCGTGCGATTCGGTCAATTCACGATCTTCCTGCCGGTGTTGCTGAAACCTGCACCCACGCGCCTGCGTCTGGTGTTGTGGTCGCTGTTCAACGATCTTGCCGAATTCCCCGAAAGCCCACCCCCCGGCCTTGTCACGATTCCCAATATTGAAGCGGTGCCCAAGCAACACTACACGCTGGCCGGGTATCACCCGGCGGGCACCCGTGCGATCCGCATCGACATGCTGGAACGTCTGGCCGATATCTTGCGCACCAAAGACAGCCGCGCGGGGTTCGAGGCCGTGCCGGACATGCTGTCGATCACGGGTCTGTCGCTGGAACAGTTCGCCGATCTGATGGGCGGCCTGGGTTATCGCGGTGACAAAGGCGAGCGGGTCAAGGTCAAGGCGGCGGTCGCCCCGCTTCAGATGCCGGTGGTGTCTGAAGGCGAAATCCTGAACCCGATCCCGGAAGAAGTCTCGCTTCTCGCGCCTGCGCCAGAGCCGGAGGTGGCCCCGGATGCGCCGCCTGAGATGGAGGCGTTCTATACCTTTGTCTGGGCGCCAAAGCCACGCGGCGAACGACGTCAGGGCGGCAAGCCCGACCGTGCGCCCCGCAACGCAGATGCCCGTCCGCAAGGCGAACGTCCGCAAGGTGACAAACCGCAAGGCGAGCGTCCGCAAGGTGACACACCGCGTGGTGACCGTCCGCGCGGCGACAAGCCACGGGATGACAAGCCACGGGATGACAAGCCACGGGGCGACAAGCCACGCGGTGACCGCCCGCACGGCGAACGGCGCGAGGCCTATAAAGGCAAGGGCAAGCCTGATGCCAAGCCCGACAGCCAAAAGACCTTCGAGGCGCGTCCCCCGCGGCCGGAAAAGCCGATTGATCCGGATAATCCCTTTGCCGTTCTGATGGCATTGAAAGGGAAAGTCTGATCCTTGGCGGGCAAGGGCGCGCGCACGTCACCCGATGTGTCGGCCACGCTGCGGCTGGACAAATGGCTGTGGCAGGCGCGCTTCTTCAAATCGCGCGGGCTTGCCACGGACGAAATCGAGGCAGGCCATGTCCGCATCAACGGGCAGAAAATCCGCAAACCGGGCCATGTGCTGCGCGCGGGTGATGTGCTGACCTTTCCCCAGGGCGACCGGATCCGCGTGGTGCGTGTGCAATCGCTTGGCCAACGCCGCGGCCCGGCATCCGAGGCCCAGGACCTCTATCACGATCTGCGTGAAACGCCCCCTGCGGCCATGCCGCCGCTTGAATGATCCGCATGCCTGCTTTATCCCCGCCCCGGACGCTGAACGGAGACCGACGATGACCTACGTGGTGGTCGATAACTGCATCGCCTGCAAATACACCGATTGTGTGGAAGTCTGCCCGGTGGACTGCTTTTACGAAGGCGAGAACATGCTGGTCATCCACCCGGATGAATGCATCGACTGTGGCGTGTGCGAACCGGAGTGCCCGGCCGATGCGATCAAGCCCGACACAGAACCTGACATGGAAAAATGGGTCACGTTCAATCGGAAGTATTCCGAGATGTGGCCGGTCATCATCACGAAGAAAGATCAGCTTGCCGAGGCCGAGGCCCGCGATGGTGAAACCGGCAAATTGGAAAAGTACTTTTCCGAAACCCCCGGTGCCGGTGGCTGACCACGCCACATGCGGCGTGATTCGGCACAAATGTGCAAGCGAATCGGGCGTTTCAAGAAAGTGTGATGAATTGCAGTTACTTAGGTCCTGGCGCCCGATAATCGCGGCTGTTGGAATCAGGTCAAAAATGTGCTATAAAATTGTTACACATAAGCACGGAGCCTGATTACCCGCCTCAGGGCTGCTCGCCTGGGACGGTTCTTTCTGTGACATCGCATCGCCATCGTGGGGGGGTTCCGCCGCGGTCGGTGTATTGTCGTCGAAAGTCAGGTCCGCTGAAAAGGATGCGACTGAATGACGAAATCCAAGAAGCCTGATTTCCGCCCGAACGAATTTGTTGTGTACCCGGCGCATGGCGTTGGTCGCATCATATCGATCGAAGAACAGGAAATTGCCGGGCTGCGGCTGGAACTTTTCGTGATCTCGTTCGAAAAGGACAAGATGACGCTGCGGGTACCGACCCATAAGGCGACGGAAATCGGGATGCGGTCGCTTTCGACCCCGGACGTGGTAACCAAGGCGCTGGACACGCTGAAGGGCAAGGCCCGCGTCAAGCGCGCCATGTGGTCACGCCGCGCGCAGGAATACGAACAGAAGATCAACTCGGGTGACCTGCTGTCGATTGCCGAAGTGGTCCGTGACCTGCACCGCAGCGACGATCAGCGCGAGCAAAGCTATTCCGAGCGTCAGCTTTATGAAGCGGCGCTTGAACGGCTGACCCGGGAAGTGGCTGCTGTTGCAGGTACTGACGAGGCCGGCGCGCAAAAGCAGGTGGGTGCCGTCCTTGTGGGTCGCGCAGCCTGATAAGCTACTGAAACGGATTGTAAAAGCCGCGCTTCTTGCGCGGCTTTTTCACATGAAC
>JAYSSN010000220.1:0-10321 GCA_043720555.1 Rhodobacterales bacterium
TATCAGCCTTTCCACGCCGCGCGCGCCGACATGCTGGCGAAACTGCACCGGACCGGTGATGCCCGTCTCGCCTATGACCGCGCGATCGCCATGGCCGCGTCGCAGGCGGATGCCGCCTTTC
This sequence comes from Rhodobacterales bacterium, assembly GCA_043720555.1. Lineage (GTDB taxonomy): Bacteria > Pseudomonadota > Alphaproteobacteria > Rhodobacterales > Rhodobacteraceae > JAAFHS01. The sequence continues at coordinate 122 of JAYSSN010000220.1, forward strand.
TGCGCGTCCGCCGGGCACAGCTGCACCCCGGCGATTGACAAAAAAAAAAGGCCGAGCAAACGCTCGGCCAAAGTCCAACAGGGAGGTATGAGGCAGATCGGGAGCACCGCTCACCTGCCCGCCTCAATCGCGTAATTATGCTTGCGCTATCAGCGTTTCAAGCGAAACAAGCCCGCAAAACAGGCAACTCCGGTATGCGTTTTTTGCATGACTGCTAACCCGTTGCGCAAACACGCGTTTCTTCGCCGACAAAGCCGCCGCCGACCGGACAAGGCCCCCCCGATCAGTCCTGCTTGCGCTTGCGAAAGGCGAAAATCTCTTCCGACACGAAATCGCGGAACGCCGCGACGCGCTTTGAATGTCGCAATTCCTCGGGGTAGGCCAGAAACACCGGCACCTCGGCGGATTCGACATCCGGCAGCACGCGCACCAGATGCGGGAAATCTTCGGTGATGTAGTCGGGCAACACCCCGATGCCGAGATGGTTCAGCACGCCCTGCAGCACACCGAAATAGTTGTTCACCGTCAGCGTGGACGGGATATCGGCCGCCATCAACTCGGCCGCGAGCATTGCCCCCGCCGCGACCTGCGCCGTTCCCGGATGCTGGCAGATCAGCCGGTGCGCCACGAAATCCGCCATCTTTTCCGGCGTGCCGCTGGCCGCCAGATATTCCGGCGTCGCGTAAAGCCGCATGCGGATGTTCATCAGCCGCTTGCGGATCAGGTCGGCCTGGCTGGGTTCCTTCATGCGGATCGCCACGTCCGCCTCGCGCATCGGCAGGTCGAGCACACGTTCTTCCAGCATCAGGTCGATCTTCAGGCTGGGGTATTTTTTGTACAGCGCGGGCAGTCGGGGGGCGAGCCACAGCGTGCCGAACCCCGTGGTGGTCGTCACCCGCAGTTCGCCAAACACCTCGTCCTCACTGTCGCGGATACGTGCCGCCGCTGCATCCAGCCGCCTGACCATCTGGTTTGTCGCCTCAAACAGCAACTCGCCCTGTTCGGTCAGGATCAGTCCCCGCGCATGGCGGTGAAACAGCGTCACATTCAGGCTTTCCTCCAGCGCGCGGATCTGGCGGCTGACGGCCGATTGCGACAGGTGCAGCACGTCACCCGCATGGGTCAGACTGCCCTTTTCGGCGACGGCGTGAAAAATCCGCAGCTTATCCCAGTCCATCTTCGCCCCCGCCCCGCGATCACTGTGAACGCTAACATAGTCACGCGCCTAGGTATGCAGATTTCCCGCCATGTAAAGGCATCGCGGCCGCGTTGCGCGATTGTCATCATTCGCAAGCATCCTGCGCGCACCCCCGTCAGCACAAGGGCATCCCCATGCGCCACGACCCGACCCGCGACATCAGCTATGCCACATCGGCCCGCAGCCGAACCGGGCGCACCGTGATCCGGTTGCTGGAGAACGCCACCGGTCGGCTGGCGCTGATCCGGCGCGCACAGGGGTATGAACGCGAGATGGAACAAGGCCGCTCGTTCTGGGACGTGATCCCCGAACGCTATGGGTTGGGCCTGGACGTCACCGCAGGGGCGCTGGCCACCATTCCCCGCACAGGCCCGCTGATCGTGATCGCCAATCACCCCTTCGGCATCCTCGACGGGTTGATGATGGGCCATATCCTGCACCGCACCCGGCCCGATTTCCGCATTCTCGCCAACGCCGTCTTCCTGCACGCCGAACCCCTGATGCGCACGCTGCTGCCCATTTCATTCGACGACACGCCCCAGGCGCTGCGCCTGAACCTTGCCACCCGCGCGGCAGCGCTGGAGTATCTGGGGCAGGGCGGGGCGATCGGTGTGTTTCCGGGCGGCACCGTGTCCACCGCTGCAAAGCCCTTTTCCGAACCGCTTGACCCGATGTGGCGCGGCTTTACCGCCCGGATGATCACCCGCGCCCGCGCAACCGTGGTGCCGGTGTTCTACGAAGGGCACAACTCGCGCCTGTTCCAGATCGCCTCGCACCTGCATGCCAACCTGCGCCTTGGCCTGCTGCTGAAGGAGTTCCGCGCCCGCACCGATACCCCCGTGCGCATCGCCATCGGCCAGCCCATCCCCCCCGATGCCCTGCCGTCCGATCCCGCCGCAATGATGGAAACACTGCGCCGCGCCACCTATGCCCTTTCCCCCGCCCCCCTGAAATCATATGCTCGCGGCTATGAGTTTGAGGCGCGCTACAGATAGCGCCAAGGGGGGATGCATGGCGGTTGGCGTGTTTGACAGTGGCCTTGGTGGCCTGACCGTCCTCGATGCCCTGCAAAAACGCCTGCCAGATGTGCCCTTTGTCTATTTCGGCGACAACGCCCATGCGCCTTACGGCGTGCGCACGCCCGATGACATCTTCAACCTGACAACCACCGCTGTGGAACGGCTGTGGGATGAAGGCTGCGATCTGGTGATCCTGGCCTGCAACACCGCCTCTGCCGCCGCACTGAAGCGGATGCAGGAAACCTGGGTACCGGCGCACAAACGCGTGCTGGGTGTGTTCGTGCCCCTGATCGAGGCGCTGACCGAACGCCAGTGGGGCGACAATTCCCCGCCGCGTGAGGTGGCGGTGAAGCACGTTGCGCTGTTTGCGACGCCCGCCACGGTGGCCTCCCGCGCGTTTCAGCGGGAACTGGCGTTTCGTGCCATTGGCGTCGATGTCGAGGCACAACCCTGCGGCGGCGTGGTGGATGCGATCGAGGCGGGCGATGAGGCGCTGGCGGAATCGCTGGTCCGCGCCCATGTGCAGGCATTGCAGCGCCGCATGCCGCACCCCGAGGCGGCGGTGCTGGGCTGCACGCATTACCCGCTGATGGAAGGAATATTTGTCGAGGCCTTGGGGCCGGGGGTGCGGGTCTTTTCGCAGGCCAATCTGGTGGCGGAGTCGCTGGCGGATTATCTGGTGCGGCGGCCGGAAATGCGCGGTCCCGGCACGGTGGCGCGGTATCTGACGACCGGAGACGCGCGGGCGGTCTCGGATCGGGCGACGCAGTTCATGCGCAAGCGGGTGGTGTTTGAAGTCGTACCTTTGCACGACGGCAATTAAAGATCTGTGTTTGGTGCCGCCGCCTTAAGGAGCGTGAGATCAACGCGTTCCGCGGCGCCGCGGGACCGGTTTGATCGGACAGAGGCTCGTGAATAGGGTCTTCGGTCGCCGAATTACCGGGTTCACGTGCGCCGTCATGGCCCCACACCACCCTTGCATCCCCCCCCTCATCCCCCTATCCCTTCCCCCAAACATCAAGGGGAACATCCCATGACCCAGAATATCGCCATCCTTGGCGCGTCGGGCTATACCGGGGCAGAGCTGGTGCGGCTGTTGTCCTCGCACCCCTCCATGCGCATCACCGCGCTGTCCGCCGACCGCAAGGCCGGGATGGCGATGGCCGACGTGTTTCCATTTCTGCGCCACCTGACCCTGCCTACCCTGCAAAAGATTGACGAGATTGACTTTTCCGCTGTGGAACTCTGCTTTTGCGCGCTGCCTCATGCCACGACGCAAGCGGTGGTCAAGGCACTGCCAGACACCCTCAGAATCGTGGACCTGTCCGCCGATTTCCGCCTGCGCGACGCGGGCGATTACGAAAAATGGTACGGCCAGCCCCACACCGCCCCGGAGTTGCAGGCCGAGGCCGTCTATGGCCTGACCGAGTTTTACCGCGATGATATCCGCGCCGCACGTCTGGTTGCAGGCACCGGCTGCAATGCGGCCGCCGGCCAATATGCCCTGCGCCCCCTGATCGCGGCAAAGGTCGTCGACCTTGATGCCATCCTGATTGATCTGAAGGCGGGGGTTTCCGGGGCAGGGCGGTCGTTGAAGGAAAACCTGCTGCATGCCGAACTGTCAGGCGGCACCCATACCTATTCCGCAGGCGGCAAGCACCGGCATCTGGGCGAGTTCGATCAGGAATTCAGCCACATCGCGGGCCGCCCCGTGCAGGTCCAGTTCACCCCGCATCTGCTGCCGATGAACCGCGGCGTTCTGGCGACCGTCTATGTCCACGGCGACCCGGCGCAGATCCACGCCACCCTCGCCGCGGCCTATGCGACCGAGCCGTTCCTGCGGGTGCTGCCCTTTGGCACACTGCCCTCGACCCGGGATATCGCGGGATCGAACTATTGCCATCTGGGCGTGATCGGTGACCGTATTCCGGGCCGTGCGGTGGTGGTCAGTGTGCTGGACAACCTGACCAAAGGCTCCTCCGGGCAGGCGATCCAGAACGCCAATCTGATGCTGGGCGTGGATGAGGTGGCCGGCCTGCTGGGCGCCCCGGTGTTCCCATGAAGGGGCTGAAGAAAACGCGCCGTGTCCGGATCATCTTGCTGACGGTGGCGGCATTGGTGCTGTCCACCGGCCTGATCGGCTATGCGATGCGCGACGGCATCAACTTTTTCCGCGCGCCGGTGCAGGTGCTGACCGACCCGCCGGGCGTGGGCGAGGTGTTCCGGCTGGGTGGTCTGGTGGAGGACGGCTCGCTGACGCGGGGCATGGGCGAAACCGTGACTTTCCGCGTGACGGATGGCGGGGCCGCGATCCCCGTGGCCTTTACCGGCGTGCTGCCGGACCTGTTCGGCGAAGGGCAGGGGATGGTCGCCCTGGGGTCGATGCAGGGCGATACCTTCATCGCCACCGAAGTGCTGGCCAAGCATGACGAGACCTACATGCCGGCCGAGGTGATCGACGCGCTGAAAGCGCAGGGCGTTTACAAACCGGGCAGCTGAGCGCGCCCGCTTACCAGCCCGTTAACCCGCCCTGCGTGATTTTGGTCCCTTGTCCAAGCATGGGGCCAAAGATGCCGAGCGTCACTGAAATCGCCAAGGAAATCGTCGCCCGCGAGGGCGGCTTCGTCGATGACCCCGATGATCCGGGCGGGGCCACGAACCACGGGGTCACCATCCACACGCTGCGGCGGCTGGGGATTGATCTGACAGGCGATGGCCGGGTGGATACTGGCGATGTGCGGGCGCTGACCAAGGCGCAGGCCGAGGGCATCTTCATCGAGCATTACTTTCGCCGTCCGGGCCTGTCGGGTTTGCCCGATGTGGTGCAGGCGTCGGTGTTCGACATGTACGTCAACGCGGGTGGCACTGCGGTGAAGGTGCTGCAACGGCTGCTGGCGGATATGGGCTTTGCCTGCGATGCCGATGGGACGATCGGGCCGCAGACGTTGCGTGCCGCACAAATGGCATTCGAGTTGGCCCCTGCGCATCTGGCCGATGCCTATGCCATAGCGCGGCGCAATTATTACTATGCGCTTGGCGATGCGCGGCCTGCCAGCCGGAAATATGCGCGCAGGCGCGATGGTGGCAAGGGCGGCTGGATCATCCGCGCCGAGGCGTTCATGGCGTCGCGCTATCACCTGACGGATGCGCAGCACAGCGCACGGGTGGCAGCATGGGCGTGATCCGGTCAATCCTGGGGGCGGACCGCACGATTGCCGCAGTAGGCGATGCGGCACGCGGCGTGGCCGAGGTGTTCACCCCGTCCGCCACCCGGCGGATGGAGCTGTCGGCCGAAGCGCAGATGGCAGCGCTGCGCCAGTTGGGGGCCGAATATCAGCTGGCCCCGCAGGGCTGGTTTGACCGCTTCGTGAACGGACTGAACCGCTTGCCGCGTCCGATGCTGGCCTTTGGCACGCTGGGCCTGTTTGTCTATGCGATGGTGGACCCCGAAAAGTTCGCCATGCGGATGGTCGGGCTGAACGCGGTGCCCGAACCGCTGTGGTGGCTGCTGGGGGCTGTTGTGGGGTTCTACTTTGGCGCGCGCGAGTCCCATTATTTCCGGATGCGCCCCGGTGCGGGCAGCGTCGCACCTGTGGCCGAGGTCACCGCAGCGCCGTCGCCCGACGACAACCCCGCTCTGCGCGACTGGCAGGGGCAACGCTAGCCCCCGCTCCGGGGCCGCGCGTGCCGCCTATTTGCGGCAGGGCGACCGCGTGCCCGCAACGGTGGACAAGCGGCCCCACCATTGACCTGTCCGCGCGCCTCTGGCATCCCCACGGGCGACAGACAGGATGTGATCAGATGAACCTCTTCAACGATCTGCGCGACCTCGTTGTCGCCTCGGTGCAGAATATGCAGGCGGCGGGTGAACTTCCCGGCGGGATTGAGCTTGGCAACATCGCGATGGAGCCGCCGCGCGATTCCGCACATGGCGACATGGCCACCAATGCCGCGATGGTGCTGGCGAAACCTGCTGGCCTGTCACCGCGTGTGATTGCCGATGCGCTGGCGCGGCACCTTGCGGCCGATCCGCGCATCATCGCGGCCGAGGTGGCCGGTCCCGGTTTCCTGAACATCCGTCTTGCGCCCGCTGTCTGGCAGGGGCTGGTGCGGGCTGTGCTGGAGCAGGGCACGGCCTATGGCCGCTCTGCCCTCGGGCGCGGGCAGAAGGTGAATATCGAATTCGTCTCGGCCAACCCTACAGGGCCGATGCATGTCGGCCACGTGCGGGGCGCTGTCTTTGGTGATGCGCTCGCCCGGCTTCTGGCCTTTGCGGGCTGGAATGTGACCCGCGAATACTACATCAACGATGCGGGCGCACAGGTCGATGTGCTGGCCCGGTCCGCGTATGAGCGGTACCGCGAGGCGTGTGGTCTGTCGCCTGAAATCCGCGAAGGGCTGTATCCCGGCGATTACCTGATCCCGGTCGGCGAGGCGCTGAAGGCCAAATACGGCACGTCCCTGATCGACCAGCCCGAATCCGTCTGGCTGGCCGATATCCGCGAGATGGCGACCGCGCTGATGATGGCGGAAATCCGTGGCGATCTGGCGCTGCTGGGGGTCACGATGGATGTTTATTCGAGTGAGAAAGCCCTTTACGGCACCGGTCAGATTGAAGCCGCGATTGATACCCTGCGTGGCATGGGCCTGATCTATGAAGGCACGCTGGAACCACCCAAGGGCAAGACGCCCGAAGATTGGGAGCCGCGCGAACAAACCCTGTTCCGCTCGACTGCGCATGGCGATGACGTGGACCGCCCGGTGCAGAAGTCCGATGGCGGCTGGACCTATTTTGCCCCCGACATTGCCTATCACTTTGACAAGGTGAACCGCGGCTTCGATCAGCTGATCGACATTCTGGGGGCCGATCACGGTGGCTATGTCAAACGCATGAAAGCGGCCGTCAGTGCCCTGTCGCATGGCCGCGTGCCGCTGGATATCAAGCTGATCCAGCTGGTAAAGCTGTGGAAGAATGGCGAGCCTTTCAAGATGTCAAAACGTTCGGGCACGTTCGTGACCCTGCGCGATGTGGTCGAACAGGCGGGCGCGGATGTGACCCGGTTCGTCATGCTGACCCGCAAGAACGACGCGACGCTGGATTTCGATTTCGACAAGGTGCTGGAGCAGTCCAAGGACAACCCGGTTTTCTATGTGCAATACGCCAACGCCCGGATCAATTCCGTGCTGCGCAAAGCGCGTGACGCCGGGATTGATGTGAGCGATACCACGCTCGCCAGCGCCGATCTGACAAAGCTCGCCCATGGGGCCGAACTCGCCATGGCCCGCCAGTTGGCCGAATGGCCACGCCTGGTGGACATCGCCGCACGCAACAACGAGCCGCACAGGGTGGCGTTCTACCTTTACGAACTTGCCTCAGACCTGCATGGTTTGTGGAACAGGGGCAACGATGATGCCACCTTGCGCTTTTTCCAGGAGGGCGATCCTGCCACAACCCAGGCAAAAATCGCGCTTGCCCGTGCCACAGGCGTTGTGATTGCGGCAGGATTGGGTATCCTTGGCGTCACACCGGTCGAGGAAATGCGCTGAACCAATCAGCGCCCGCCCGGTGACAGCAGGCAAGGCGCGCGTGGGAACCAACCCATGTCGCCAAAGATGAGGCAAGGCATGGCGGATCAGAACTTCGACGATTTCGGGGCGTATTCCTTTGTACAGGGGCGTGCCGGGCGCATGACGCATCTTGCGGGCGGGGTGATATCTGTCGCCCTCGTGATCGGCATGGCCGTCTGGGGCTACAAACTGGCGGTGCGCGATGTGGCTGGGATCCCCGTCGTGCGTGCGCTGGAAGGGCCGATGCGCATTGCGCCAGAGGCACCGGGTGGCGAAGTGGCCCCACACCAGGGCCTTGCGGTCAACGATGTGGCGGCCCTCGGTTCGGCCACCCCGCTGCCCGAGGCGCTGACGCTGGCACCCCGCACCGCTGAACTCGCGGCCGAGGATGGTCCCGGACTGGGCATGACGCCGGTCGAGGAACAGGCGTCATTGCTGACCGCCTCTGCCGGGCTGGACGACCCCGCAACGCTGGCGCTGCCGGAGGCGACCCTGACCCCCGAAGCGATCGACGCCGCTTTGGCCGAGGCGCTGACCCCCGAAAAAATGGCCTTCGCCGAATCCGATCTGCTGGATGCCAGCGCGCCGATGCGGTCCCTGCGCCCGCGTCCGCGCCCCGGTTCGCCCGCGTCCGCCCCGGTTACCGACGTGCAGGATATCGCGGCCGTCGCCCTGCCCGCCGTCGCCCTGCCCGCAGTAGACCTGCCCGCGGTCGACCCCGCGACCCTTACCATCGGCACCCCGCTTGTGCAGCTTGGCACATTCAACACCGAAGACGAGGCGCGCGTCGAATGGGCCAGGCTTTCAGTGCGCTTTGGCGATCTGATGGCGGCCAAAGCCGTGGTGCTGCAACCCGCCAGATCCGGTGGCTCCACCTTCATCCGCCTGCGCGCCCATGGCTTTGCCGACGAAGATGACGCCCGCCGCTTCTGTACCGCGCTGCTGTCCGAAGACGCCGCCTGTGTGCCAACCGCGCACAGATGACGGGTGCTGCGATCTTTGGCTGTGACGGGCTGACCCTGCGGCCCGATGAGGCTGCGTTTTTCCGCGAGGCGGATCCGTTCGGCTTTATCCTCTTTGCACGCAACGTGGACAGCCCCGGTCAGGTCCGCGCCCTGACATGTGCACTGCGTGATGCCGTGGGCCGCGATGCCCCGGTGCTGGTCGACCAGGAAGGTGGCCGCGTGCAGCGCCTGCGCGCGCCCCACTGGCGCGAATGGGCGCCGCCGCTGGATACCGTAGCGCTGGCCCGCGATCCGGCACGCGCGATGTGGATCAGATCGCGCATCATCGCGGATGAACTGCGGGCCGTGGGCATTGATGCGAACTGCGCTCCGTGCGCCGATGTCGCAGGGGCGCTGACCCACGCGTTCCTGAAAAATCGCTGCTATGGCACCGATCCTGCAATGGTCGCCACCATGTCGCGCGCCGTCGCAGATGGCCATCTGGCCGGCGGCGTGCTGCCCGTGATGAAGCATCTGCCCGGGCACGGCCGCGCCATGCTGGATACACACCACGACCTGCCCACCGTCGATGCAGCGCCCGCCGATCTTGCGGCCACCGACTTTGCCCCCTTCGCGGCACTTGCCGATCTGCCGATGGCGATGACTGCGCATATTGTCTTTTCCGCGTACGATGATCGCCCTGCCACCCAATCGCCCGCCATGATCGGCGTCATCCGCGATATCATCGGCTTTCAGGGTCTGCTGATGACCGATGATCTGAACATGCAGGCGCTGTCGGGTACGGTGGCGATGCGCGCTGCGGCCTCGATCGCCGCAGGTTGCGATGTTGCCCTGCATTGCAAAGGCACCGTGCCGGAATTTGCCGCAACCGCTGCGGCCGTCGGCGCGCTGACGGCGCTGGCGCAGGCCCGCGCCGATGCCGCCCTCGCCATGCGTCATGCGCCCGATCCCGTTGACATTCCCGCTCTTGATGCTGAGTTTACAAGGCTGATGGGCGAGGGGGCCAATGGCTGACGACTGGGAAAGCGAAGAACGACTGGCCCCGCTGGACCGCATGGCGGCCGAGGCGCTGATCGTTGACGTTGATGGCTTTGAAGGCCCGCTCGATCTGCTGCTGACCTTGTCACGCACCCAAAAGGTGGACCTGCGCCGGGTTTCCGTGCTGCAACTCGCCGAACAATACCTGATCTTTGTCGAACGTGCGCAGGTGCTGCGCATCGAACTTGCCGCCGATTATCTGGTGATGGCGGCCTGGCTTGCCTATCTGAAGTCCCGTCTGCTGCTGCCGCCCGAACCCGGTGCCGAAGGGCCAAGCGCCGAAGATCTTGCCGCACATCTCGCGTTCCAGCTTGAACGTCTGGCGGCGATGCGCGATGCCGCCGCGCGGCTGATGGCCCGCGATCACAAGGGGCGCGACTTCTTTGCCCGTGGCCTGCCCGAAGACGTGATG
>JAYSSN010000221.1:0-10320 GCA_043720555.1 Rhodobacterales bacterium
CCTGATCCGACCGGGACATCCGCATGCTGACCTATGTGATCCGCAGATTGTTGTTTGCCATTCCGACGCTTCTGTTGATTTCAATGGTGATCTTTCTGATTGTTGATCTGGCCCCCGGAAGCCCGGCATCGCAGATCCCCCTGACCATTCCGTCCGATGTGCGCCAGAAGATGCTGGATGCCATGGGTGCCAATGATCCGATGCTGGTGCGCTATGTGCTGTGGCTGAAACAGGTGTTCGTGGTGGAACCGGCCTATGTGCTGGATGGTTGGTTCGGCACCAATCTGGCCGATGGCGCGCCGCGTATCCTGTCGTGGAAATCGCGCGCGCCGGTGTTTGACGTGATCGGCCAGCGCATTCCGCAGACCCTGACGGTGATTGGCACGGCCTATCTGCTCGCCATCCTCATAGCGGTGCCGATCGGGGTTTATTCGGCCTACCGGCAATATTCGTGGTTCGACCAGATCGGCACCTTCGTGGCGCTTGTCGGCTATTCGGTGCCGACGTTCTTTACCGGCCTTCTGATGATCGTGATCTTTTCGATCAACCTGCAATGGTTTCCGTCCGTTTATGACACGACGCTGGATGTCACGGACTGGGACAGTTTCATCAGGCAGCTGAAACAGATGGCGATGCCCGTGGGGGTTCTGGCCCTGTTCAACGCGGCCGAGATCAGCCGCTTTACCCGCGCGTCCATGCTGGAAAATCTGGGCCAGGATTATGTGCGCACCGCGCGGGCAAAGGGCCTGAGCGAACGCACGGTCGTTCTGAAACATGTGCTGCGCAATTCGATGATCCCGGTGGTGACGGTGATTGCGTTGGGCTTGCCGACGGTGTTTGGCGGCGCAATCATTACCGAAACGGTATTTTCGATCAACGGCATCGGCGGTGCGGTCATCAACGCTATCCACTCCAATGACCTGCCCATGCTGCAAACGCTGACCTTTCTGTTCGCCGTTCTGATCGTGTTGTTCAATCTGATTGCCGATGTGCTTTACGGCATTCTGGACCCGAGGATCCGCTATGACTGACCCCATTGCAAAACCGGCCTCGCTGTGGCGCGAGGTCTGGGCGCAGTTTCGCGAGCACAAGGGCGCGCTGGCCGCTGTATTCATCCTTGGTGGGCTGGTGCTGTTCGCGCTGATCGGGCCGTTGCTGTGGCGGATTGACCCGAACTTCATCGAAAGCGACGCCGTGAAGATGTTCAAATCGCGCAATCTGGGGTCCAGCTTGGCACATCCGATGGGCACGGACCAGCTGGGCCGCGATCAGATGGCGCGCATGATGGTGGGCGGGCGCGTTTCGCTGACGGTGGGGATCGTGGCGATGAGCGTGGCCATTCTGCTGGGCGGTACGGTGGGGGTGCTGGCGGGGTATTTCCGCAGGCTGGACGGCATCCTGATGCGGCTGACGGACATGTTTCTGGCGCTGCCGTTGTTGCCGTTGCTGCTGCTGATGATGTTTCTGTTCGCCCCCAAAGTGACGGCCGTGCTGGGCGCGCGGCTGGGTGTATTCCTGTTGATCGTGCTGGCGATCGGGCTGACATCGTGGATGCAGACCGCGCGCATTGTGCGCGGCGAAGTGCTGGCGTTGAAGGAGCGCGAATTCATTCTGGCGGCGCGGTCCATCGGCACGCCGTCGCGGCGCATCATCCTGCGCCACATCCTGCCGAATGTCCTGAGCCCGGTGATGGTGTCGGCCACCCTTGGGGTCGCCGCTGCCATCATCACCGAAAGTGTGCTCAGCTTTCTGGGGGTGGGCTTTCCGCCCGACTTTCCGACATGGGGGCGGCTGTTGAACGATGCCTACGGTGAGATGCAGCAGCACCCCTTGCGGGTGATCTGGCCGGGCATCGCGATTTCGCTGACAGTGTTAAGCGTGAATTACATCGGTGACGGGTTGCGCGATGCGTTGGACCCGCGCATCCGGGGGCGGTGAAGAAGGGGGCCAGCCCCCTCGCCCGTGCCGGGCTCACCCCCGGGATATTTGGGGACAGAAAATGGTCAGGCGACGTGTTTGCGGATGCGCCGCACCAGCAGCCAGACCAGAAGTATGACCACCGGGGTCAGGATGGCCATTGTCATCCCGTGGGTCAAGCCCACGGGTTCGGATACGGGATACGCCGCATAGGCCGCAAGGTTGACGGCATAGTAGCTGATCGCCACGGTCGATAACCCTTCGACCGTGCGTTGCAGGCGCAATTGCAGATCGGCGCGTCTGTCCATGCTTTCCAGCAGTTTCTGGTTCTGTGCCGACCGTTCGACATCGACCCGTGTGCGCAACAGCTCGGCCGCGCGTTCGGCGCGTTCGGCCATGCCCCGCAGCCGCGTTTCGGCGGATTTCACAGTGCGCATCGCAGGGTCATAGCGGCGCATCATGAATTCGCCAAAGGTTTGCCGCCCGTTCAGGCGCACTTCGCGCAGCACCTCGATCCGCTGGTTCACGATAGCCTCATACGCACCGGTCGCACCAAAGCGGAACGAACATGTTACCGCCAGACTTTCAAGCTCGGCCGAGATTTCCAGCAGATCATGCAACGCCTCCTCCGGTCGGCCTTCGGCGCGATCGAGGCCGGTCACCAGCGCCGACAGCCTGGGGTCCAGCGCGTTCAGCCGCGCCGACAGATCGCGCGACCGCATCAGCCCCAGCATCGACATGGCGCGATAGGTTTCGATCTCGCACAGACGCTGGACGATGCGCCCCACCCGCCGCGCCCCCGTACCCGGTTTCACAAACACCGCGAAACGCATGTGGCCTGCCGGATCAATGCGAAAATCGCCGGCGATGATGGCGGCGCCATCGACGACCCGGCTGGTGGCAAGGCTCTCGGCCACGAACCAGTCTTCCAGTTTGGCCAGCACCTGCGCCGTGTCATCCGGCATCACCTCGACCCGGATCAGCACCGAACACAGCCGTTTGCCGGGGGCATCCGCCAGCCAGTCATCCGCGAATACCCCGGATTCCGCAGGATCAAAGGGGCGGTCGGACAGGCCGCGGCCAAAGGCCGAGTAGGTCACGAATTCGGTATGGCTTTCCCATTTCAGGTCATGTCGCCCGATCGGGCCGGAAAAATGCGTGGCCCCCGGTTGCGGGTGAGCGGAGGCATGCCGGTCCAGCAATGCCACCAGATGTGCGGTATCAATCGTGCGGTCACGGCTTACCGCCTCATGCGGTTGCTTGATGGCCACGTAGACTGCGGTGCACGGGGCCTCGAGCTGTGGAAACGGGCGCGCGTGCAGTTCGTTCACAAGCGCGTAGCGCAGGGGATGGTCGGAGATCTTGGCCATGTCGGACTTTCGCTGATTGGGCCGATCCTAGCACCGCGCCTGCGGCGGTAAAGCGCCAAACCCCTGAAATTACAGCATACAGCAGCATACCGGCAGGCCTGTGCAGCGCGGCCACAGGTGCGACCGGATGGCACAGGTGCTGATCGCAAGCATGAAGTTTGTGGTGACAGGCGCGTAGGTGCTGCGGGCGGCCTGCGTATGACAATGCAGATGGATCAGCCATCCCGGTCTTACATGAGGACGCCATGACACAACTGACGACACTTGTTGCCCTTGCCTGCCTTGCCACCACACCCGCGCTTGCCGAAACGCCCGGCACCGGGGCGCGGGCGGACCGGGCCTTTGAACGCATGGATACCGATGGCGACGGCGTCATCACGGTGGCCGAAGTCACGGCGCGGAAGACGGCGCAATTCGCCAAGGTCGATACAAATGCCGACGGCCTGCTGGATGCCACCGAACGCGACGCGATGCGGGGCGACGACCACCACCGCGCCCGGCGGACCGGTGGCATGGGCCATGGCCCGCGCGGCGATGCGGCACCGCTGGATGCCGACGGTGACGGCAAGTTGTCGCTGGTGGAATTCACATCCGTGACACCGCTTCTGGACCGGGCCGATGCGGATGATGACGGTGCCGTCAGCCGGGCCGAATTCGACGCGGCCATTGCGGCACGTCACAACTGAATGCGCCGTCCACCGGGCGGGCAAATCCGCTCGCCCGGTGGGGATCGGTCGGTTAGACATGAACGGGCAACAGCAGGGACAATGGGGTGACGCGCAGCGATACGGCGCAGGAATCGGCCGGGCTGATGGCCGAGATTGCCGCGGGGCGCGAAGCGGCGCTGACGCGGCTGATCGCGTTGCACGGCCGGGATGTGGCGCTGTTTGCGGGCCGCATGCTGGGTCATGCCGCCGACGGCGACGAGGTGGCGCAGGATACGTTTCTGCGGGTCTGGCGCATGGCCGGGCGCTACGACCCTGCCCGCGGCAGCGTGACGACATGGATCTACCGGATTGCGGTGAATCTGTGTATCGACCGGCAGCGCCGCAACCGGTTCTGGCGCGTATTCCGCCGGGCGGATGTCGCGGACATGGCCGATGCGTTGGCAGACGATGCACCCGATGCTTTGACAACACTCGCCGGAAAGCAGCAACTGCGGGCAGTGCGCGCCGGGATCGCGGCCTTGCCCGATCGCCAGCGCAGCGCCATCATGCTGGCCGCCGTGGCCGGGTTGGACACGGACGAGATTGCCGCCACCATGGGCACAAGCCGGGGTGCGGTGGAACAGCTTTTGGTGCGGGCACGGCGCAGCTTGCGCAGGGACGTTGGGGATGACGATGCTTGAGCACGATAAAGACGGCGTACGGATCGACGCGCTGGTGCGGGCCGCAGCCCGGCGCCCGACTGATGAAATCCGCCTTGCGCGGCAGGTGCTGACCCGCATCCGTGACGATCAGGCAGGCCTGTTCGGCCTGTTCGCACATGGACTGCGGCTGGCCCCGGCGGCCTTTGCGATGCTCCTGATCGCCACGCCCATCGTGATCGCGCGCTACCCCGGATCGGGCGAGGATGGCATCATCACCGCCATCGCATTGGGCGCGGCGCTGCTGACCGACCCATCGGTCGAGTCCTATTTCGGATCGGAGAGCCTGGAATGAACCCCGTCTTGCGTGTGCTGTTCTGGATCGTGGTCGGGGCATCGCTGCTGAGCAATGCCGTGCTGCTGGGGCTGTTCCTGCGCATGGGCGAAATGCGCGGCGTTGCCAATGGCGGGGGCATGGGCTTTGGCGATCTGCCGCGCCACATGCGGTCTGAATTCCGCGAGGTTTTGCATGAAAACCGTGACGCGCTCGCCGCACCGCTGCGCACGTTGGGTCAGGCGCGGCGGGGCATGTTCGCCGCCGCTGCCGCCCGCCCCTATGACCGCGCGACGGTCGAGGCGGCAATGAACCGCGTCCGCAGCGCATCAGCCGATTTGCAGGTGGCCGGGCAGGACTTGTTGCTGATGGCCTTTGACAGGGCCGCCGAAGCCGAACCGCGGCCCTGACCTGCTGCTTGTGGGTCCACAAGCCGCCATCACGCTTCAGTCGATCATCGGCAACAACGCATCCAGCGACTTTTTCGCGTCGCCGTAAAACATCCGCGTGTTTTCCTTGTAGAACAGCGGGTTCTCGATGCCCGAATAGCCCGTGCCCTGCCCGCGCTTGGACACGAACACCTGTTTCGCCTTCCAGCATTCCAGCACCGGCATCCCGGCAATCGGGCTGTTGGGGTCTTCCTGTGCCGCCGGGTTCACGATGTCATTCGACCCGATCACGATAGCCACATCGGTTGACGGGAAATCCTCGTTGATCTCATCCATCTCCATCACGATGTCATAGGGCACCCGCGCCTCGGCCAGCAGCACGTTCATGTGGCCGGGCAGACGCCCCGCCACCGGATGGATGGCAAAGCGCACGGTCTTGCCCGCGCTGCGCAGCTTGCGCGTCAGCTCTGACACCGATTGCTGCGCCTGTGCGACGGCCATGCCATAGCCCGGGATGATGATGATGCTGTCGGCATCATTCAGCGCCGCGGCCACCCCTTCGGCATCAATCGACACCTGTTCGCCCGCGATTTCCATCGCAGGCCCGGTGGTATTGCCAAAGCCGCCAAGGATCACGCTGATGAAACTGCGGTTCATCGCCTTGCACATGATATAGCTCAGGATCGCACCGGACGAGCCGACAAGCGCCCCTGTCACGATCAGCAGATCATTCGACAGCGTAAACCCGATCGCCGCCGCCGCCCAGCCGGAATAGCTGTTCAGCATGCTGACAACCACCGGCATATCCGCGCCGCCAATCCCCATGATCAGGTGATAGCCGATGAACAGCGCCAGCAGCGTCATCGCGATCAGCGCCCAGACCCCGGCGCCGTTCATGTAAAGGACCAGCAGGATCAGCGACCCCGCCGCCGAACCCGCATTCAGGAAATGCCCGCCCGGCAGCTTGACCGCCTTGCCATCCACCTTGCCCGCCAGCTTGCCGAAGGCGACGACCGATCCGGTGAACGTCACGGCACCGATGAACACACCCAGGAACACCTCGACGTTCAGAATCGCAATCTCGGCCCCCGTCTTGTGCGCCAGCACCGCCGCAAAGCCCTGCAAGGCCGCGCGGGCCGCAGCGTCCAGCCCGGTCACCCGGGCGAGTTCGACATGGGCGTTGAACCCGATGAACACCGCCGCGAGGCCGACGAATGAATGCAGCGCCGCCACCAGTTGCGGCATTTCCGTCATCTGGACCCGCATGGCGACAACATAGCCGATCGCCGCCCCCGCCAGCAGCATCAGAGCTACCAGCCACAGATGTGCAATACCGGGGCCAAATATCGTGGCCCCCACCGCCAGCGCCATGCCGACAATGCCGTACCAGACCGCGCGTTTCGCACTTTCCTGTCCGCTCAATCCACCCAGCGACAGGATGAACAACACAGCCGCCGATACATAGGCCGCCCCGACGATTCCGCTTCCCATGGGGCGCTCCTTACGACTTCTGGAACATGGCGAGCATCCGGCGTGTTACCAGAAAACCCCCCACGATGTTGATGGATGCAATCAGCACCGACAGTGCGGCCAGAATGATGACCAGCCAGTTGTCCGACCCGATCTGCAACAGAGCCCCCAGAATCACGATGCCGGAAATCGCGTTGGTGACCGACATCAGCGGCGTATGCAGGCTGTGCGACACATTCCAGATCACCGAGAAGCCGATGAAGCAGGCCAGCACGAACACAATGAAATGCGCCATGAAACTAGGCGGGGCGGCATAGCCGACTGCCAGCATCAGCACCGTACCGATCCCCAGCAGCGTCACCTGATTGCGGGTCTGTGCCTTGAACACGGTCACTTCGTGCGCCCGGCGTTCGACCGGGGTCAGTTCCACCGCTTTCGGCTTCGGCTTTGCCGCAGCAATCGCCGCGATCTTGGGCGGTGGCGGCGGGAAGGTGATGGCCCCGTCATGTGCCACCGTCGCCCCCCTGATCACATCATCTTCCATATTATGGACGATCACGCCGTCTTTCCCTGGTGTAAGATCGGTCAGCATATGACGGATATTGTTTGAATAAAGCGTGCTTGCCTGCGCCGCCATCCGGCTCGGATAATCGGTGTAGCCGACAATCGTCACGCCATTGTCACTGACGATCTTTTCATCCGGCACCGTCAGATCGCAGTTGCCGCCCCGTTCGGCGGCCAGGTCGACAATCACCGATCCCGGCTTCATCAGCGCCACCATGTCGGCGGTCCACAGCTTTGGCGCGGGCCGTCCGGGGATCAGCGCTGTGGTGATGACGATATCCACATCCGGAGCCAGTTCGCGGAACTTCGCCAGCTGCTTTTCGCGGAACTCAGGCGAGCTTGGGGCTGCGTAGCCCCCGGTGGCTGCCCCGTCCTGGGCCGCCTCGAATTCAAGAAAGACGAAACTCGCGCCCATCGATTCAATCTGTTCGGCCACTTCAGGGCGCACATCAAACGCCATGGTCACCGCGCCCAGCGACGTCGCTGTGCCGATCGCCGCCAACCCCGCGACGCCTGCGCCCACGACCAGCACCCTGGCCGGTGGCACCTTCCCCGCCGCCGTCACCTGCCCCGTGAAGAAGCGGCCAAAGTTGCTGCCCGCCTCGATCACCGCGCGGTAGCCTGCGATATTGGCCATGGATGACAGTGCATCCATCTTTTGCGCCCGTGAAATCCGCGGCACCATGTCCATCGCCACTGCCGTGGCACCCTGCGCCCTGACAATTTCCAGAAGTTCGGGGTTCTGCGCCGGCCAGAAGAACGAAATCAGCGTCTGCCCCTTGCGCAAGGCGCGGGCCTCGGCCTCGTCCGGTCCGCGCACCTTGACGATCACATCCGCCGCCGCCAGCACCGCATTGGCATCGGCCAGCACCGTGACGCCGGCCGCCGCATAGGCCGCATCCGAAAACCCGGCCTTCTGCCCGGCACCGGACTGGATCACGCAGGCGTGCCCCAGCTTGACCAGCTGCACCGCACTCTCTGGCGTCATGGCCACGCGGTTCTCGCCCGCAAAAATCTCTGTCAACGCACCAATCTTCACCGATCGTCCCCCGCATTGCCTTTACCGCGACATAACACCGCGCAACAAAGTTTCAAACACTTTGGCGGGTTACGCCGCAATCTTTCATCCTGCCCTAAACCCACCGACGCACCCGCGCGGCGTAGCCCTGAAATGCATCACCAAACTGCGCCCGCATCCCGGCCTCTTCGTCCTGGATGAAGCGCCAGGTGATTACCGCCATGAACAGCGGCACGAGGATCAGCGCGGCTGCATCCCAGACCAGCGCCGCCCCGGCAAGGATCATCGCATCGGCCAGATAAATCGGGTTGCGGCTATGGGCATAGACGCCTGCGGTAATCATGCCCGTGGCACCTCGCGCGGCATGATCGTCGTGTGATGCCGCCGAAATTGCATCACCGCCGCGAACAACAGCAGCGCTCCCGCCACGATCGCCAGCAGGCCGACAATCCGCCCGGCCCGGCCCGCATCAATCAGCGGCAGATACCGCCCCTGCCCCCAGGCCAGCGCCAGAAACAACAGCAGCCATGTTGGCGGGCTTTCCCATTGGCGCAACACGCGGTTCGACATCGCATCCCCCGACAGACCGCGCCAACTGTCACCCACATCGCCGGCCATCGCAACCCTTGACCAATCCCGCTGCAACCGTCACTCCAAGCGGAATGCAATGGAGACGTGAATGACCACCGATTTCGCGGCAACGCGCGCCATGTTTCATCTGCCCGAAGGCATGATTTACCTTGACGGCAATTCGCTTGGCCCCTTGCCCAAGGCTGCCGCGGCGCGAGTGGCGCGCGTGGTGGAACAGGAATGGGGTCAGATGCTGATTGCCGGCTGGAACAAGGCCGGATGGATGGATCAGCCGGCCCGCGCAGGTGACCGCATTGCCAGGCTGATCGGGGCAGCGGCGGGTACCGTGGTCATGGGCGACACCTTGTCGATCAAGGTTTATCAGGCGCTTGCCGCGGCGCTCGACCTCAACCCCACGCGCAGGACCATCCTGTCCGACACCGGCAACTTTCCGTCTGATCTGTACATGGCCGAAGGGCTGTGCCGCACGCTGGGCGATGGCTACACCCTGAAAACCGTCGCACCCGAAGATGTGGCAAACCACATCGACGATACCGTTGCCGTGCTGATGCTGACCGAAGCGGACTACCGCACCGGTCGCCTGCATGACATGGCCGCACTGACCGCGCGGGCCCATGCCGCTGGTGCCACCACCGTCTGGGATCTTGCCCATACCGCAGGTGCCCTGCCCGTACATCTTGCTGCCGCGCAGGCCGATTTCGCCGTCGGCTGCACCTACAAATACCTCAATTCCGGCCCCGGTGGCCCGGCCTTCATCTACGTCGCCCCCCGTCACGCCGAAACCACCCGCCCCGCCCTGTCGGGCTGGCTGGGCCACGAGGCCCCCTTCGCGTTCGATCTCGCCTATCGTCCCGGCGCGGGGATCGAGCGGATGCGCGTCGGCACACCCCCGGTACTGCAGATGGCGGCGCTGGAGGCAGCCCTTGATGTCTGGGACATGACCACCATCGACGACGTGCGCGCGGCCTCGCTTGCCCTCACCGATCAGTTCATCGCGGGCATAGAGGCGGCCTGCCCGACCCTGAGCCTCGCCACCCCCCGCGATCACGCCATGCGCGCCAGCCAGGTCAGCTTTCGCCACCCGGAAAGTTACGCCATCATGCAGGCGATGATCGCCCGCGGCGTGGTCGGCGATTTTCGCGCACCCGACATCCTGCGCTTTGGCTTTACCCCGCTGTTCATCGGGGCGGATGATGTGGCCCGCGCCATTGCGGTCCTGACCGATGTGATGGCGCAAAACCTGTGGGACTGCCCCGGATACAAAGCCCGCAGCCGCGTGACGTAAAGGACGAACCCGATGCATTACGCCCCCGGCCGCGACCCCTGCCCGTTGCCGTTCTCGCCCTTCAAATCCTGCACCG
>JAYSSN010000222.1:0-3857 GCA_043720555.1 Rhodobacterales bacterium
CCCATCCCGAATTCACCACCATCGGCGAACTGGGTCGAGGCATTGCGCATCAGGATGGCGCTGTCCAGCCGTTCAAAGAACCGCGCAGCGGTGGCATCGTTTTCGGTCAGGATGCTTTCGGTGTGATTGCTGCCGTACCGGCGGATATGGGCAATCGCCTCGTCCACGCCATCCACAAGTTTGGCCGCGATGATCATGTCGAGGAACTCGTGGCCGAAATCATGCGGGCTGGCCTGTACCGTGCCGGGGATTTTCAGCAGATCGCCTTCGGCGCGCACTTCGACGCCAGCGGCAAGCAGGTCTTCAATCAGGACGCCGCCGTGGCGTGTATAGAACTGCCGGTCAATCAGCAGGCATTCGGCGGACCCGCAGACGCCCGTGCGCCGGGTTTTGGCGTTCAGCACCACGCGGCGGGCCTTGTCCAGATCGGCGTCGCGGTCGGCATAGACGTGACAGATGCCTTCGAGGTGGGCGAAGACAGGCACCCGCGCCTCGGCTTGCACGAGTGCCACGAGGCCCTTGCCGCCGCGCGGCACGATGACGTCGATGTAGCCGGTGGCACGCAGCATGGCACCGACCATGGCGCGGTCGGAAGTCTGGATCAGCTGGATCGCGGCGGCAGGCAGGTTGGCCAGGCGCAGGCCGTCGAGCATGCAGGCGTGAATGGCCTGGGATGAGTGAAACGAGTCCGATCCGCCGCGCAGGATAACGGCATTGCCAGCCTTCAGGCACAGCGCACCGGCATCGGCGGTGACATTGGGGCGGGATTCGTAGATGACGCCAACGACGCCCAGCGGTGTTGCAACCCGCTGGATGTGCAGGCCATTCGGGCGGTCCCATTGCGCCAGAACGCGGCCCACGGGATCGGGCAGTTCGGCCACGGTGCGCAGGCCGTCTGCGATGCCGCGGATCCGCGTTTCGTCAAGGCGCAGCCGGTCGATCAGGGCGGCAGAGAGGCCCTTTTCCGCGGCATGGATGATATCTTTGGCGTTGGCATCCATGATCGCCTGCCGCTGGGTCCAGACGGCGTCGGCGGCACCGATCAGGGCGGTGTGTTTGCGTTCGGCAGATACGAAGGCAAGCTCGGCCGCCGCCGCGCGCGCCGCCGTGCCGATTTTCGCCATCAGGTCTGTCACTGCGCCGTCCATGGCTGCCCTCCACCGCATCCGAAAACTGCAGTACTCAAATTTTCAGCCCGCGTCACACCACCATGTCATCGCGGTGCACCAAAGCCGATCGCCCGGCGTAACCGAGGATCGCCTCAATCTCGCCGGTGCGGTGGCCCGCAATTGCCAGCGCCTCGGCCGAGGTATAGCGCACGAGGCCCTTGCCCAGCGCCTCGCCCGCAGGGCCGATGATCGCCACCGGATCGCCGCGGCCAAAGGTGCCTGTCACCACGGTGACACCTGCCGGCAGCAGCGATTTGCCCGCGCGCAGCGCCGCCACGGCGCCGGCATCCAGCCGCACCTCGCCCCGCGTCTTCATCGCGTTGATCCAGCGTTTGCGCGCGGCCTGGGGGTCGCTGTGCGCGACAAACCATGTCCGCGCAGCACCCGCCGCCAGCGCCGAAAGGGGCCGCAGCACCGAACCTTCCATGATCGCCATGGCGCAACCGCCCGCGACAGCGGTTTTGGCCGCCATCACCTTGGTCTTCATGCCGCCTTTGGACAGGCCCGAAATCGCGTCGCCTGCCATCGCCTCAATCTCGGGCGTGATGACCTGCACCAGATCAAAGCGTTGGGCAGCCGGGTCCTGCTTGGGGTTGGCCGAATAAAATCCGTCCACGTCCGACAAAAGGATCAACTGATCCGCCCCCACGGTCACGGCAATCTGTGCCGCCAGCCGGTCGTTGTCACCAAAGCGGATCTCGTCGGTGGCCACTGTGTCATTTTCATTCACGATGGGCACAACACCAAGGCCCAGCAGCGTTTCCAACGTGGCGCGGGAATTGAGGTAGCGCCGCCGGTCGGTGGTGTCTTCCAGCGTCACCAGCACCTGTGCAGTGGTGATGCCGTGCGGGGCCAGCACCTCTTCATAGGCACGGGCGAGTTGGATCTGCCCCACAGCTGCCGCCGCCTGCGATTGCTCCAGTGCCAGAGGCCCCACGGGCAGTTTCAACACCCGCCGCCCCAGCGCGATGGAGCCGGACGACACCAGCACCACATCCGCACCACGTGCGCGCGCATCGGCGACATCCGCCGCAAGCGCCACCAGCCAGTCGCGTTTCAGCCCGCCTGCCCCCACCAGCAAGGCCGAACCGATCTTGACGACCAGCCGCCTGGCATCGCGGACATCGGGGGCGGTCAGTGGTTTCAGGGCTGCCATGGCCCCTCCTCGACCTTCGGGGCTTCGGCCTTGATCTGGGCATGAATTGCGCGCAGCACGTCTTGCAGGCCCTGCCCCGACACCCCCGAAATCACAAACACCGGGCCACCGGACGCCTTTTCCAGCGCCTTGCGCCGGGTGGCGATGGTCCTGGCGTCCAGCGCATCGACCTTGTTCAGCGCAGTGATCCGGGCCTTGTCGCCCAGTGCTTCGGCATAGGCCTCCAACTCCGTTACAATCGTGCGGTAGTCCCTGGTGATCGTGCTGGATGTCCCGTCGACCAGATGCAGCAGCACCTTGCAGCGTTCAACATGCGCAAGAAACTGCATCCCCAGACCCCGGCCTTCGGACGCGCCTTCGATCAGCCCCGGAATATCGGCCATCACGAATTCCGTGCCGTCAATGCCGACAACACCGAGGTTCGGGACCAATGTGGTGAAAGGGTAATCCGCGATCTTGGGGCGGGCGTTCGACACGGCGGCAAGAAAGGTCGATTTGCCCGCATTGGGCAGGCCCACCAGCCCGGCATCCGCGATCAGCTTCAGCCGCAGCCAGATGGTGCGTTCAACGCCTTCCTGCCCGGGATTGGCGCGGGCGGGCGCGCGGTTGGTGGATGATTTGAATTGCAGGTTGCCCCAGCCGCCGTTGCCGCCGCGCGCAAGCTGCACACGCTGGCCGACCGTAACCAGATCGGCGATGATGGTTTCCTCATCCTCGTCCAGAATTTCGGTGCCTACGGGAACCTTGAGGATGATATCATCGCCCGATTTTCCGGTGCGCTGAGCGCCCATGCCGGGCTGGCCGTTCTTGGCAAAGAAGTGCTGCTGATAGCGAAAGTCGATGAGCGTGTTCAGCCCGTCGACAGCCTCGGCCCAGACCGAACCACCATTGCCGCCGTCACCGCCATCCGGCCCGCCGAATTCCACGAACTTTTCGCGCCGGAACGACACGCACCCCCCGCCGCCGCCGCCCGAGCGGATATAGACTTTGGACAGGTCGAGAAACTTCATGGGATCAGGCTTTCAAAACGGGCTTTGGTCAGGCGATAGTGGACAATCGCCGCAGGCTCAAGCCTTGCTGCGCGATCAGCCTTCCGATGCAACGCGTTCAGAGTTTCCGGATATAGGTCCAGGTCGGCACGCGGGCGTTGCGGGCCACACTGAAACTTTCTGCATCGCCCAGATACTGGAACCCCGCATTTGTCAGCACGCGGGCCGATCCGGGATTGTCCTGAAACGCCTCGGCGAACATGGTCTTGTTGCCCTGCGGGTTGGCCGCGACCAGCGCCTGCACCGCTTCGGATGCGATGTGCAGGTTCCAGAAGGCCGGGGCGACCCAGAAGGCCACCTCGGATTGCGCGCGGTCCATCTTCTTCAGGCTCATCACGCCCAGCACTTCGGCAAGGCCCGACGGTGTGCCGTCCATGACCCAGATATCCTCATCCGTCCCGGTCGCCATGGCGCGGGCGACAAAGGCATCAGCCGCGCCCGGCGGCAGCGGGTGCGGAATGCCTTGCGTCGCCTCGGCCACGC
>JAYSSN010000223.1:0-10261 GCA_043720555.1 Rhodobacterales bacterium
GGGGAATTGCATGGCTGTGCACGCCCGCGGCAGATGTGCTGATGGGACAAGAGGTGGACGTGCGGCACGACGCATTCCGCCTCGCGGCTGGACTGAAGGTGAACGCATGACACGTGTTGTTGTCACCGATGCGACTTTTCCCGATGTGGCGCTGGAACAGGCTGCTGCGACCACGCAGGGGGCCCTCTTTGAACGCCGGGCGTGCAAGACAGCGGATGACGTGGCCGACGCGGTCAAGGGAGCTGATGTGGCGGTGGTGCAGTTCGCACCGCTGACACGGGCGGCAATTGCGGGGATGGCACCCGGGGCTGTGGCCATTCGTTATGGCGTGGGGTTCAACAACTTTGATCTGGCGGCGCTGAACGATGCGGGTGTCGCGGCGGCCTACGTGCCCGACTACTGTACCGCAGAGGTGGCCGATCACACCGCCGCTGCGATCCTGATGCTGCTGCGCAAGCTGGCGCCACTGGATGCGCAAGTGCGGCGGGGCGCGTGGAATGTGACGGCCGTGACGCGCCCGATGCCCGCCTTTGACCAGACAACCATCGGCTTTCTCGGCTTTGGGCGCATTGCGCAAGAGGTGGCAAAACGTCTGATGCCGTTCGGCTTTCGCTTTATTGCGACCGATCCCTTCGGGGTGCCGACGGCGGGGGTTGCATTTGTGGACTTTCCCACATTGCTGGCGCGGAGCGATTGCCTGACGCTTCACGCCCCTGCGACCAAGGACACTGTCGGCATCATGAACGCTGCCGCCTTCGCGCAGATGCAACCGACCGCCTTCATCGTCAATTCCGCCCGTGGCGATCTGGTCGATGAGGCGGCCCTTGCGGCGGCATTGACTGCGGGCAAGCTGGGCGGCGCGGCGCTGGATGTGTTTGCGGTTGAACCCCTGCCTGACGCCTCGCCCCTGCGCAACGCACCCAATCTGGTCTTGACCCCGCACGCCGCTTGGTATTCCGAGGTGGCCGTGCACAAGTTGCAATCGCTTGTTGCCGATGAAATCACCCGTGCCCTGACCGGACAGCCACCGCGGCGCCCGATCCCCGGCACGACCGCACATGAAAGGACAACCCGATGAAACTGCTGCGCTATGGCCCGCGCGGGGCCGAAAAACCGGGGATGCTCGACAAGGCCGGACGCATCCGCGACCTTTCAGGGATCATCCCGGACCTTGCAGCCGAGGTGCTGACGCGGCTGGATACGCTCGCGGTTGACCCCGAAACGCTACCGCTGGTCGAAGGTAATCCGCGCCTTGGTGCCTGTGTGGCGGGAACCGGCAAGTTCATCTGCATCGGCCTCAACTACGCCGATCACGCGGCCGAGTCCGGGCTGCAGGTGCCGCCGGAGCCTGTGGTTTTCATGAAGGCCACCAGTGCGATCTGTGGCCCGAACGACCCCATCCTTCTGCCGCGCGGTTCGGAAAAGACCGATTGGGAAGTGGAACTGGGTGTCGTGATCGGGCGGGCGGCGAAATACGTCACCGAAGCCGAGGCGCTGCGCCATGTTGCGGGCTATTGCGTCATCAACGATGTGTCCGAACGCGCCTTTCAGACCGAGCGGTCGGGGCAATGGACCAAGGGTAAAAGCTGCGACAACTTTGGTCAGATGGGCCCGTGGCTGGTGACGCCCGACGAAGTGCCCGATCCGCAGAACCTTCCGATGTGGCTGAAGGTAGGCGCGCAGACAATGCAGAACGGCTCTACCCGGACGATGGTCTACGGAGTGGCTTTCGTGGTCAGTTATCTGAGCCAGTTCTTCACCCTGCACCCCGGCGATGTGATTTCTACCGGCACCCCGCCCGGCGTGGGCATGGGGATGAAACCGCCGCGCTATCTGAAGGCCGGGGAAACGGTATCGCTGGGCATCGAGGGCCTTGGGGTGCAGGAACAGCTGGTCGTGCAGGGATGAAAATCCGGTCGGTCGAGGCCATTCCGGTCAGCTATCCGGAACCGAACGATCACAGCCGCCTGCGGTCGATCTGTCTGGTGAAGATCGTGACCGAGGATGGCCTGACCGGCTGGGGTGAATGCTGCACCTATTTCCCCGAAGCCAGCCGTGCCGCCAAGGCATTGGTCGACGGGATGGCCGAACTGGTGGTGGGGCAGAACCCGCTGCACATCAACACGGTCTGGCGGGCGCTGAAAGATCACAGCTGGTGGTACGGCAACGGCGCGGGGATTGCGTCGCTCGCCATATCGGGCATCGACATCGCGCTGTGGGATCTGAAGGGCAAGGCGTTGGGGGTGCGTGTGCTCGACCTTCTGGGTGGGCCGGTGCATGCCCGGATGCCCGCGGTCGCGTCGATCCATGGGACCAAGGCCAGCATCCCGGCGATGGTTGACGATATCGGCGGCTACCTCGCAGATGGATTGCAGGGCGTGAAGGTTGGATTTGGGAAAAAAGGTACCGCCAATCTGGGCTTCGACCATGCGCGCGATGTCGAATTTGTGAAAGCGGTGCGGGACGCGATCGGACCGGACAAGCGGATCATGATTGATCTTGGCATCAAGAATTTCTGGGATGTGCCCACGGCGATCCGCCGTGCACGGGCGTTTGAGGAATTCGATGTGCATTGGCTGGAAGAACCCTTGGGCGACCGGGATGCCGAGGGGTATCGTGCACTGCGGGCCGGGACGTCGTTGAAGATCGCGTACGGCGAGAAGGAATGGAATTTCAGAGGTGTGCAAGCGATTGTGGAATCCGGCACGGTGGATGTCGTCGGCCTTGATCCGGGGCGGATCGAGGGGATCACGGGGTTTGTGAAGGCCGCCGAGATTTGCGCGGCTTACCGGCGGCAGGCGAATGCCCATAACTTTTCAACCGCCATCGTTTCGGCAGCATCGCAGGCGCTGAGTTTCGCGTCCGTCGCGTGCCGCGAACTCGAGTTGCAGCCGGTCTATGGGCCGGCGCAGGCAGACCTGGTCGACCGGCCGGTGTGGCATGACGGCGGTTTTGTGCGGATGCCCGACGGCGTGGGGCTGGGGATCGAGATCAACGAGGATCTGGTGGCATCGGCGAGGCTGGACCGATGACGCATCTGGAGTGGGGGCTGAAGGACAAGACGGTTATGGTCACCGGCGCTGCGGGCGCCATCGGACGCGCCGTTTGCGAGGGATTTGCAGAGGCTGGCGCCAAGGTCGCGGTGGTCGATCTGGATCAGGCGGGCTGTGATGCCGTGGCGCATGATCTGGGCCGTGGCCACCGGGGGTTTGGGGCGGATCTGCGGTATGTCCCCGGGTTGCCACGGCTGGTGGCACGGGTGGAGGAAGATCTGGGGCTGGTCACGGTGCTGGTGAATGTTGCAGGCATCATCAAGCGGACGGCGGACCTGTTTGCGGTGACCGAGGCCGATTGGGACGCGCAGCATGACATCAACCTCAAGGCGCTGTTTTTTCTGACGCAGGCAGTGGGCAAGCGGCTGGTCGACACCGGTAGCGAAGGATCGGTCATCAATTATTCCAGTCAGGGCTGGATGTCGGGCGGGTTTGGCGGGTCGGTGGTCTACAACGCGACCAAGGGGGCGATCACGACCATCACGCGCGGCATGGCCCGGTCCTGGGCCGGGCACGGCATCCGGGTCAATGCGATTGCGCCGGGGCTGGTGGAAACGCCGATGCTGGTGAACGCGCAGACCACGCCGGACCAGATCGCCGCGCTGGTGGACAGCATCCCGATGAAACGGCTGGGGCGGCCGGATGATCATGTCGGGGCGACGGTGTTTCTGGCATCCGACATGGCGCGGTATATGACCGGCGCGACGATCAATGTTTCGGGTGGGTTCTTGATGTACTGAGCGGAAGATTTCCAGCCGGAAATTTCCATATGTTGCACAACCATAAATGCGTTATGCGAATTTTGAAACAGCTCGCGTGAAACAGCGCATCGCGAAGCACCTTAGCCGCCAACGGGCGTCGCCGCGTCGATCAGTCCCTTTGATTTCAGATCAGCCCACAGTGCCGCCGGAATGGGGTGGCCCATGCTGGCCGCGTTCTGATGCGCCTGATCGGCGATGACAGCCCCCGGAATGACCGAGACGACGGCGGGGTGGAGCAACGGAAATTGCAGGGCTGCGGCCATCAGGGGGACACCGTGGCCCGTGCAGACGGCCTCGATGGCCAGTGCGCGCGCGCGGATGGCATCGGGGACGGGGCCATAACCGTAGGTAAGGTTCGGATTTCCGGGGTTGGTCAACAGGCCAGAGGCAAACGGCGCGCCAATGATGACCTTGATGCCGCGATCCACGCAGGCCTGCATCGGACCGCCGAGTGCGCCTTGATCGAGCAGGGTGTAGGGCATGGCGACAAGGAAGAAATCGACGTCGATCCATGGCGCGAATTCAGTGAAATCGGACAGCGCGTTGATGCCCATGCCGATCGCCGAAATCTGTCCCTGCGCCTTCATGTCGTGCAGCCATGCGAGGCCCGATCCGGTCAGCGCGTTCCGATGGCCGTCGAAAGCAGTGCCCTGATAGCCGCGGTCGAGGTCGTGGATGATCAGTGCGTCGATGGCGGGTTGGCCAAGGCGCAACTGGCTTTGCGCATAAGATGCGGCGAAGCCTTCGGCGGAATAGTCAAATCGGCGTTCAAAGTTCAGGCCGCCCGCCCATTGGATGCGGACATCAAGCCCGCGCGGGCCGGGGGCATAGACGCGGCCAACCTTGGTGGAAATAAAGGATTGCGCGCGGGGGTGCTGGCGGATCAGCGCGCCAAGGCGGTGTTCTGACAGACCGTGGCCATACCAGGGCGCGGTGTCGAAATAGCGTACACCCGCATCCCATGCGGCGGTCAGCGTGTCGGTCGCCTGTGCCTCGGGGCACAGGTGAAACAGGCTGCCCAGATGCGCGCAGCCCATACCGAGGCGGGGCCATTGGCCGGGAAACGCAGGCGCGGGCGGGGCGATGTCGTCGGATGATCGGTCCATGGACAAAGACTAGCCCAGCAGGTCTGCTGCGTGAAGCAGGGAATGCAGCACTGGGCCCGCTGCACGTCGGGGATTTGGATACTTACTGCAAAGATGACACGCGACCTCAGCCCAGATCGATCTGGACCATGCCGCCTTCGATGCGCGTGGGGTAGGTCTTGAGGTTGACGCAGACGGGGGCGCCTTTCGCCTCGCCGGTGCGATAGTCGAAGCGCCCGTTGTGCTTGGGGCATTCGATGATGTGATCCATCACGAGGCCGCCCGCGAGCTTGACATGTTCATGCGTGCAAAGTCCGTCGGTGGCATAGAACTTGTCATCGGGCGAGCGGTAGATGGCATAGTGATTGCCGGCGTGATCCCACGGCATGACATCTTCGTCATCAATCTCATCAGGTTCGCAGACGTCGATCCAGTTGGGCATGCTTCGCGATCCTTTTGGCGGTTGTCACAAAGGTGATATGCAACGGATCAGGGGGCGTCAACGCGGCGGGTCGGTCTTTGGAGGCAGGTCTGACCAGCTTTCGTCAGGCAGGGTGGCGGATGGACAGGTTATCGGCAGAAAACATCAGCGTGGCGTTTGCGCCCGAAGGTGGCGCGATTGCGCGGCTGGTGGTGCAGGACGGCGCGCGGACGGTTGATCTGCTGCACCGCGCACCGTGGCATGCCGATGAGGTGCCCCGGGGGGCGTCGCCGCATCAACGCTGGCTGGCGGGGGATTTCTTTTGCGCACCCTTTGGCGATGCCAGCGCCGACGGTGCACCGCTGCATGGCTGGACGGCGAACGGGCTTTGGCGGATGGAACCGGGGGGCTATGTGCTGAACCGCGCAGTGATGGGCGCGCGGGTGACCAAGGCGCTGATGCTGCGGGACGGGCATCCGTTTGTCTATCAACGCCATCGATTTGAAGGAGGGCAGGGTGCCCTTCCGGTTGCCAATCATGCGATGGTGTCGCTGCCACGCGGCGGGGTGATCGCCACGTCGCCCAAACGGTTTTATGAAACGCCGGGTGAGGCGCTGGAGACCGAGCCTGCACGGGGCCGGTCGCTGCTGCGCTATCCGGCGCGGGCGGCGGCGGGGGCGTTTCCGGCGGGCGCGGGGGTGGTGGATCTGATGCGTTACCCCTTGGGTCAGGGCCACGAGGATTTCGTGATCGGGGTGGAGGCTGTCGGGCATGCCCTTGGCTGGACGGCGGTGGCGCGGACCGAGGGCGATCTTTTCCTGTCGCTGCGGCACGCGGGGGCGTTGCCGTTGACGATGTTCTGGCATTCCAATGGCGGACGGTACTATGCGCCGTGGTCATCGCGGCATGTGGGGGTGCTGGGGGTGGAGGAGGGTGTCGGGCTGGCGTTGCTGGGGATCAGCGCGGGCGAGGTGCCCGATCCGCTGACCGCGGCGGGGCAGCCGGTGGCACTGCATCTGCACCCGGACAGGGTGGCGGAGGTGCGGCACGTGATCGGGTGCATCGCCTGGCCGACCGGTGAGGCGGTACTGGAATTGGTGCCGGGGCACGGGGTGCTGACGGTGCGGGGCGTGGCGGGGGCGGTGCGCGAAGTGGCGTTTGATGCGGAATTTCTGGGCGTGGGGTGAGAGTTGACAGCCGTCTGCTTTCGCATAATGTTATCATAGGGTTAATCATGGCAGCCGCAAGCGCAGCCCCGCATTTGAAGCATCGTGGCGCTTCGATCTGCGGGATCTGTTGCGACGTTGGGGGGCGTGGTCACGCTGCCCTAAGGTGACACGGTGTGCAGGGGCGAACCTGTGGTGATGACGCCGCCGTGGCTGGTGAGCGAGCCGAGATAGGCGATGCCAAGCCCGTTTTCGGTGTGGGTGAACGACGCCAGAACGATGGTGGCACCGCAGGCGGTGGCATCGCCCATGCGTGCGATGGGCATGCCATCGGCGGTGGCCATGCCGCCTGCTACAATCATGTTCGGCCCGCAGATCGGGCAGACGTGGACATCACCCACGCGCGCAACGGGCAGCATATCTTGTCCTTTCCTGTGGTCTGGTCATCATCGTCATCCTTCGGGTGGGCAAGGCTCGACCAGCGGCTGGGCATCCTTGGCCGCCAGCATCAGCGAGGCGACTTGCGCAGGGCCGCCCATGGTCATGGCCACCTTGCCTTTGAGGTTGATCACCGGCGCTTCCAGCGTGATGCCCGACATGTCGATGGTGATCTTGCCGCCGGGGCCGGCGATGACGATTTTCTCATAGCCGGTCAGGGTGTGCGTGCCGGCGTTGTTGGTGATGCTCGCGCCGACATCGAGGGTGAAGGTGCCGTTCACGGTTGCTTCGACATTGCGGCCAACCTCGATCAGGTGATCGGCGGCGATAGTCTGGGACAGGATGTTGCCGACAGTTTCGACATGGTCTTTGCCATAGGTTTCCATCTGGTTCGCGGCCACGTTATGGCGCACGTCGCGGCCGATGGTGTGGGTGGCATCGCGGGCGATGGTTTCATGATGGTCGCGGCCGACGGCGATCAGCTTGTCACGGCCGATGGTTTCGGTCTGGTCCTGGCCGATGGTCTTGTAGCGATCGTTCAGGATGGCGATTTCCTGATCTTTCTGGCCGTGCATGTAGATGCGTTCCTGACCGCGCTGATCTTCAAACATCAGCTCGTTATGGCCCTCACCCTGGTGGGTGTCGGTGCGGAACACCGATTTGGTCTTGTGTGCGGGCAGGGTGTAGGGCGGCATGCTGCGCCCGTTATAGACGCAGCCGGTGACGAGCGGTTGGTCGGGGTCGCCTTCCAGAAATTCCACCACCACCTCCATCCCGATGCGGGGGATGACCATGCCGCCAAAGCCCTGCCCGGCCCAGTTCTGGCTGACACGGCAGCGCATGGAAAAGGCATTCAGCCGATCCCAGTGGAAGCGCACGAGGATGCGGCCGAATTCATCGCAATCAATCTCGCCGTCGCCGACGACTGCGGCGGTCTGCGGGCCCTGGACGATGGCGGACGGTGTTTTGCGCCAGGGCGCCAGGGGGGCGGTGGTTGGTATCAGAAGGTAGCTGGCGGTAAACGACGGTTCCGTGCCGCCCGTGCTGCCCGAGCCGTAGGCGTGGGACACATAGTGATGGGTCGCGCGCAGGCACAGGAAACTGCCCATTGCAGCACCCGGCAGGGTGTCGCCGGTGAGGGTGACCCTCAGGCCGGCGGCAAGCCCGATGCAATCACCGGTGGCGGTATGTTTGCGGTCCTGGCCGCGTTCCTGGGCAAGACGCAGGGCGACGACGGCCTTGCCTTCGTCCTGATCCGGATAATCGCCGGGGTAGTCGAAACTTTCGATCTGGTTTTCGGTGTATTCCGCGTCGCCGGTCCGGTCGACTTCCATCTTGGCGCGGGGCCATTTGAAGTTGTAATCGACCAGCCGCATCGCCCCTGTGGTCAGGTTGCGGGCTGGCTTCCAGTCCCAGAAGTGTTCCTCTTCGGACTGATGGTGGCTGTCTGCCCCAAGAAAGGGGCGCGTGTCGCCCGGCAGCGCGTCATGTTCATCGACGCTGTCGGTCAGCATCATCGTGTGGTTTCCGTCACTGTGCTGAAAGTGATAGCTGATGCCAAAGCGTTCCATCATCCGGCAGGCAAAGGCCAGATCGCTTTCGCGGTACTGCACGGTGTATTCCAGCACGGGATAGTCAGCCGTCAGCCGTCTGTCCAAGGCCGGGCTGCCGAGGCCGGAATAGTCAGCCAGCAGTTCGGTCAGGATCTGGACCACGGTTTTGGCGTGGAAAATCCGTTGATTGCGCCGGTGTTTCGCCAGCCAGAACCAGGGCCGCAGGGTCAGGTTATAGCGGATGCCGTTTTCACCTGCACCTGCCCATTCGGCATCGGCGACGATGCCGTCATAGTAGCGCGGGCCATCGGCGCGGCTTTCGATTTCGACCGTGGCGTGGGTTCCGATCAGGTCATCAAAGTTGATGTCGGGGTCGGTCGACAGCGCCTCGACCTGAAACGTGAACAGATCGTTCACATGCTCGGTGCCATCGAAGCGCAACAGGACAAGGACATCTTCGCCCAAAGCTGTCGTCAACTTGCCAAGCCGGTTGGCCTGTTTGAACACGTCATTCAAAATGATATCCCCCCTTGGGGTGCGATAATCGTCAAATTGTATCGCGAACGGGGCACAAGTCAAAATGGATTCTTGCCCCGGGGGCCGGGCTGCTTGTGTGTGCGGATTGCTCTGCTGCTGACGGCGGCGCTGCTGTCGCCCTTGCTGGCGGAAGGGGGGCTGCGCCGGGTGTCAGGTCAGGGTCTGGGCCATGTCCATATGCTGTTGCCAGCGGGGATCGTGGCGCGGGTCGCGCCCGGCCTTGGCGGCCAGACGGGCCACGTAATCTGCGCAGCATTGCTGATGCAGGCGCGCCACGCCGGGCAGCGCCAAGGCGCGGGCATGCATTGCATCGAAACGGGCGGAGTAGATGAGCGCGCTTTCCTCGCGCACGTCATTGCGGTTGTAGCGTTGCCGATAAGCGTTGGTGTAGCGGTCTTTGCCGGTGACCGGGGCCGGTGTGCCGCTTTTCAGATCGAAAGATTCCTGCGATCGGATCATGTAGTGGTTCAGTTGCGCGACGTTGTGGGTCACGTCGTGGTCGTTCACCATGCGCGGATTGTCAGCGTCGGGCGTCCAGATCGGAACGGGTGTGCCATCGGCATTGACCCAGACCATGCCCGGCCCGCCCCACGGCTGGTCCGCGCGCGTCAGGTCAAGTCCGCGGGGGCCGTGTTCGCCAAGACGGGTGAACCAGCGGGGCTGGCGGAACAGCGATTTGAACCACAGCGATGTGGCACTGCCGGGTGCGGCACAGCGCAGATTCTGGCGGTGCGTCAGGCCATCTTGCCAGCGGGTGCGACCCGCATCGCCAAACACCTGCCAGTTGATTGCCATGCCCAGAAACGGTTGTTCGGGATAGCCGATCAGGTCCTGTACCCGGTTGTCGCCGACATGCACGATCAGGAATTCATCGACGTCGCAGACAAACAGCCAGTCGGCGCGGTAAACATGGGGTGTGCGGCGGGCCAGCGCCAGTTTGGTGGCGGTAATCGGTTGGCCCGGCGGCACATCGCAGCGCAGATGGGTCAGCCAGCCTGCACGGGCAAAGGCATCCAGCAGGGCGGGGGAATGGTCTGTACAGTCATTGGTGATGACGGTGATGCGCTTGAAGCCCAGCATGCGGTACCATGTGACCCATTCGACCAGAAACGGGCCTTCGTCCTTGACCGAACAGACAACACCGATCCGCATCCCGCCCTCCGCTGCGGTGATGCTTGACGGCTGGGTTCGCCCGCGTCAAGCAGGGGGTTGATCGAGGGGGATGTGGGCGATGAAACTTCTGGTGG
>JAYSSN010000224.1:0-1604 GCA_043720555.1 Rhodobacterales bacterium
CCCTCCGTGCCAACAAGAGTGAGACATTCGACTGTCTGAAGTTTACACTCGATGGCGCAGGAGAACGATCTGATGGTAATGCCCGAACGTCTACCCACTCCTTTGGCCGCCTCGCCTGAGGTTTCTGCTTCCATGGCGTCTGCAGCCCGCGTTGTGGCGGCGCCCGTGGTGGCTTCGGCCGAATTCACGGACGCGCCAAAGCGGCGCATCTTCACCGCGAAATACAAGCTGCAGATCCTGGCGGAGACCGACGGCGCCGTTGAAACGGGCGGTATTTCGGCCATTCTGCGGCGTGAGGGCCTGTATTCCTCGGCTTTGAGCGACTGGCGGGGTCAGCGCGAGGCTGGCACTCTGGGTGCGCTTCAGCCCCGCGCGCGCGGTCCGGAAAAGGCTGCCACGAACCCTTTGCAGGCCGAACTGGCCAAGGCCAATCGGGAGAACGCCGCCCTGCGCCGTCGCCTTGATCAGGCGGAAGCGATCATCGCCATCCAAAAAAAAGTGGCAGCGCTGCTGGACGAGATGGATCTGGCGTCCGGCAGCAACGGCAAGTCGTGATGGCGGCCGTTGTGGCTTTGACGCCGGGCAGCGGCCTGACGATGGCGGTCTGCACGGCCCTGGAGGTGTCGCGAGCCTCTGTGCACCGGCATCGCGTGGCGCTTCTCGCCCCGCCCCGCGCGGCAAAACAGCGTCATCCTGTCGCGCGCGCCTTGCCGGAACGTGAACGCGATCAGGTGCTTGCCCATCTGCGCACACCCCGCTTTTCGGATCAGACCCCAGCTGAGGTCTATGCCACCTTGCTTGATGAAGGCGTCTATCGGTGTTCCATCCGCACGATGTATCGCATCCTTGCCGCCCATGGTGAGGTTGCGGAGCGCCGCCGTCAGCGTCGCCACCCGGTCTATCAAAAGCCCGAGCTGCTGGCCGAGGCACCCAATCAGGTTTGGTCTTGGGACATCACCAAACTGATGGGGCCAGTGAAATGGTCCTACTTCTACCTCTATGTCATTCTCGACATCTTCAGCCGCCGCGTCGTTGGCTGGCGCATCGAGCACGCGGAAAGTGCCGTTCAATTCAAAGCCCTGTTCCAGGACGCCATGGAAAAACACGCCGTTCCGCCCGACCAACTGACGCTGCATGCAGATCGCGGCGGACCGATGAAGGCAAAGGCGACTGCCCTGATGCTCGTCGATCTCTGCGTGATCAAATCCCACAGTAGGCCGCATACTTCGAATGACAACCCGTTCTCGGAAGCCCACTTCAAGACCCTGAAGTATCAGCCAGAGTTCCCCAAACGGTTCCAAACCATCGACGAAGCTCGCGCCTTTTGCCGCCGCTTCTTCGCTTGGTACAACCAAGACCACCATCACGCAGGCATCGGCCTGATGACGCCCAACCAGATCCACTTCGGGCAGGCCGACGCCCTTTACGCAGCCCGCCAGATCACCCTCGACGCCGCGTTCCTAAGCACACCCGAGCGGTTCGTCCGCCAACCACCAAAACCGCCACAGGTCCCGACCGCCGTCTGGATCAACCCACCGAAGAACACGGAGGAAATCCAAGCCTAAACTCAAAACCCCGATGTCTCAAAGTCGTTGACACGTTCC
>JAYSSN010000225.1:0-3845 GCA_043720555.1 Rhodobacterales bacterium
GACCGCCTGACGCGCGGCGCACTGGCCCGCGCCGTCGCTTCGGAGACGTTCACCAAACTGAAACCGGGCGAGGCCATGGAGATTGCGTTTCCCGCAGGCCTTGCGGCGGACGCCGTGCAAGTCATCAGCCTGCCTAAGAAAACTGATATCCTGACGGCGCGCAAGGCGGGCGCTGCCATTGGAAAATCGCTGTCCACCAAGGCGACACTCGTCCTCGCCGAACACCCCCGCGCCGCCGATATCGCCTTTGGTCTGGCGATGCGCGCCTATGACTTCACCCCGCACAAGACCGGCGAACAGAAATCCCCCGGTCCCGTCACCGTCATGGTCGCCGCCCCCGAATCCGTCGCCGCCGCGGCAGGCCCCATGGCTGCCGTCGCCGAAGGCGTGTTTTTCACCCGCGACCTGGTGAACGAACCCGCCAACATCCTGACCACTCATGATTTCGCCGCCCGCCTTGCCGCGATGCATGAACTGGGTCTCGATGTGGAAATTCTTGAAGAAGACGATCTCATCCGCCTCGGGATGGGCGCACTGCTGGGCGTGGGGCAGGGCTCTGAAAGCCCGTCAAAGGTGGTGGTCATGCAATGGCATGGCGGTAAAAAGGGTGACGCCCCCTTTGCCCTGATCGGCAAGGGCGTGGTGTTCGACACCGGCGGCATTTCCATCAAATCCGCCACAGGGATGGAAGAAATGACCATGGACATGGGGGGGGCCGGGGTTGTCGCAGGTGTGATGCGCACGCTTGCGATGCGCAAGGCACGCGCCAACGTCGTGGGGCTGGTCGGCATCGTCGAAAACATGCCTGACGGGCGCGCCCAACGCCCCGGCGACGTGGTGAAATCCATGAAGGGCGATACGATCGAGGTAATCAACACCGACGCCGAAGGCCGCCTCGTGCTGGCCGATGTCATGTGGTACGCCCAAGACCGCTTCAAACCCACCGGCATGATCGATCTCGCCACCCTGACCGGCGCCATCATCGTGGCGCTGGGCCATGAAAATGCCGGCGTTTTCAGCAATAACGATCTGCTCTGCAACGCCTTTCTGAAGGCCGCCGCGTCCGAAGGCGAGGGCGCCTGGCGCATGCCGATGGGGCAGGCCTATGACGACAAACTGAAATCCCGCATCGCCGACATGATGAACATCGGTAGTCGCGACGGCGGCGCCATCACCGCCGCGCAGTTCCTGCAACGCTTCGTCAAACCCGAAACGCCCTGGATCCATCTCGATATCGCGGGCACGGCCCTGATGAAATCCGACACCGCCCTAGCCCCCAAAGGTGCCACCGGCTGGGGTGTCATGGCGCTCGACCGGCTGATCCGTGACCTGCTGGAAACGAAATGAGGCCCGCGCGGTGATCATCCCGGCCACCCGTTATCACGACCCCGAGGCGGCGCTCGCCTTCCTGACCCGCACGCTGGGCTTTGTCGAACATGCGGTGTTCCGGGACGAAACCGGGCAACTGATCCACGCGCAACTGACAGCAACCGCAGATGGCCCGACGTCCGGCATGGTGATGATCGGCCCCGTTGGAAACGCCGAAGACCCCAACGAGTTCGACCCCTACATGATCCACCCGTCTGAAACCGGCGGGCGCGAAACCGTGTCGATCTACGCGGTTGTCGCCGATGTCGCTGCCCGCTACGCCAAATCCGTCGCCGCGGGGTTGCAGGTGCTGATCCCGCTGCGCTCCGAACCTTATGGCGGGCTCAGCTTTACCATCCGCGATCCCGAAGGCCATATCTGGACACTGGGCAGTTACGATCCCACCCAGCCCGCACGGGGCAATTGATGACTGCCCCTTGCATCTCTGCCCAATTATCCGCACCGCAGGCATCCCGCACCCGCCGCGGGGACGGCCACCCCTGATGGCCGCGCTGTTTTATCACCTTACCCGCTCGGCGCAGGAGGATCTGATCCGCACGCTGCTGACCCGTGCACTTGGCCAAAACTGGCGCGTCATGGTGCGCGGCACGGATGCCAGCGCGCTCGCCGCCCTTGACACGCGCCTTTGGACCCACCCCGACGACAGCTTTGTGCCGCATGGCCTGGCGGGTGGCCCGCATGATGCCGCCCAACCCGTTTTGCTGGGGCAGGGTGCTGCTGACAATGCGGCCCAGGGCATCATCCTGATCGACGGCGCCACCGCCACGGCGGACGAGGCGAAGGCGCTGGAACGGCTGTGGGTTCTTTTCGACGGTGCCGACGACGCGGCCGTCAGCCACGCCCGCACCCTCTGGCGTGTCCTGACAGGCGACGGCGTCGCCGCTGAATACTGGTCCGAAGACAGCGGAAAATGGGCAAGGACGGCCGAAAAAAAGTAGAGTGCGCACACAAAACGCCGATCACGCCAGGTTTCATACGGCTTGCCGGCGCCAGAAAAGTTTTCAACACGATGTTGATATCCCGTTGAAATACCGGGGAACGTGTCCGCACTACCGGCTCAGGATCATCCGCTGCCCGGCGATCTCGATCCGGAACCGCCCCAGATAGCCCATCCCCAGCAGCGATCCGCCCATGTCACCATCGGTGACATAGGCCTCTACATCGGCGTCGCGGAATGGCCCGAATTCGACGGCCGGCAGCACCACCCGCGCCGTGCGCACGGTGCCATTGGCTGTCTGCGCCTGGCCAAAATAGCGCAGCGATGCGGGGTCGATGCCGAGGCGTTCGGCGTCATCCCGGCTTAGCACCAACGCGCTGGCCCCGGTGTCGGCCAGAAATTCCACTGCGGTGCCATTGATCGTCAGCGTGGCATAGTAATGCCCGTCCTGCGCGCGCGGCAGCGCCACCGTGCCGGCGGTGACCTGCTGCATCGGCATGAACCGCCCCTGCATGTCCGTCCACAGCCCGTATCCGGCGGCGACGCCCACAAAGATCATCCCCCAGGCCGCGGCCGAGCGCATGGCAAACCCCAGGCGGCCCTTGTACTCGACAAAAATCCAGCCGCTGACCGCCAGCAATAACAGCGCCAGATACGCCAGCCGTCCCCAGGTTTCGCCGTCCATCATCGCCTCGCGATCCGTCCCTGCACCATAGGTAGGGCGGCCCTGCGGCGGATGCAATCAGCCCTGCCACCGTCTTACCCGATCAGCCCGGTGCCCTTGACGCCGTCAATCACGAATTGCACCGACAGGGCCGCCAGCAGCATCCCCAGCAGTCGCGTGATCACGATCGTCCCCGTCCGGCCCAGCATCCGTTCCAGCGGCGGCGAGGCCAGCAGGAACGCATAGGTCACAGCGATCATCCCCAGCATCAACCCGATCACCGCAGACGTGCCCGCCCAGCCGGGGCCGCTTTCGCCGACCAGCAAAATGATCGACGCAATTGCCCCCGGCCCTGCAATCAGCGGCGTTGCCAGCGGAAAGACAGACGGGTCGTGGTCCGGCTCCGCCTGTTGCCCCTCGCGCCGCTGGGTGCGGCGTTCAAACAGCATGTCGAGTGCGGTCAGAAACAACAGGATGCCCCCCGCAATGCGGAAGGCGGGCATCGAAATTCCGATGAACCCCAGGATCGACTCGCCCGCCAGCCCGAACATCAGCAGCAGGCAGGCTGCGATGATGCAGGCGCGCAACGCCATGGCACGGCGGTGTTCCGCACTCATGCCCCGCGTCAGCGCGATGAACAGTGGCACCAGCCCCGGCGGATCGATCACCACGAACAGCGTCGCAAAGGCGGTAATCAGGAACGATGTCTCAATCATGCCCCCGCTGCCTCAAGCTTGCCTGCCGCCGTCAGCCACATCGCCTCGGCCCGGTCCAGACCTTCCATGATTTCCGCGTATTTCTTGTTCCAGGTTTCCAGCTCGCCCACCCGCCCGTCCTCATAAAGCTCGGGATCGG
>JAYSSN010000226.1:0-10215 GCA_043720555.1 Rhodobacterales bacterium
TCATCCCAGACTTTTGCCCACTTTTTTCGCCATGCAAATGGCCGACGGCAACTGGGGCAGATCTTGTGCGGCAGGTCGGATTTGCGGATCATCTTGGCCATGGCGCGAAGATGGGGCGGGAGGTGTACGGGTCAATGTCGTGACGCGCACTGATGCAACTTCCGGCTGGAAATTTTCGTTGGATATGATGCTTTTGAGATGTCGCGTGATCGAATGTCAGAAGTCGAACTGCGCTTGCCGGTCGTTCGCTGCGCGGACCGGATCGCGAATGAAACGGCCTGTGGCGTCGGTGCGGCTGGCGTGTCTGGCGACAATGGCCGCAGCCGCGACGCGGTAGTCTGCGCCCTTGCGCAGCGCCCAGACCTGATCGCGGGCGGCGCGGGCGGCGGCGGCGACATCGACGACGGGTTCGGGGTAGCGCAGGCCCAGAAGGCGGCCTGCACCCGGCCATTTCCACGGCTCTTGCAGGCAGGCATCGGGCACGGGGGCCAGTTCGGGCACCCAGCGGCGGGTGAAGGCGCCTGTGGGGTCGTGGTCCAGCCCCTGTTTGACGGGGTTGTAGATGCGCGGGGTGTTGATACCGGTCGTGCCCGATTGCATCTGCACCTGTGGCCAATGAATGCCGGGATCGTAGTCGGTGAACCGCCGCGCGAGGATCGGCCCGGTGCTGCGCCAGTCGAGCCAGAGGTGATACGACGCCACCGACATCAGCAGCGCGCGCATGCGGAAATTCAGCCAGCCGGTGGCATTGAGATAGCGCACGCAGGCGTCGACGAAGGGCAGGCCTGTCTCGCCATCGGCCCAGGCGGCAAGGGCTGCGGATGGTGCGGCGGGGCGCAGGGTTTCGGCGGCGCGGTGCAGGCAGCGGGTTTCGATGCTGGGCTGATCTTCGAGCTTTTGGGTGAAGTGATCGCGCCAGGCGAGGCGGGACTGAAAGCTGCGCAATGAAGCGCCCCAGCCGCCGCCGGGGCGTTCGGACTGCCGGGCCGTTGTGGCCTGCGCGACCTCGCGCCCTGAAAGGCACCCCAGCGCAAGGTAGGGCGACAGGCGCGAACAGGCGCGTTCGCCGGTAACGGGCGCGGCCATGGCGGCGCGGTAGGGTTCCCCCCGCTGCATCAGGAACGATTCCATCAGGGCAAGGCCCATCTGGCGACCGCCGGTCTGGCGATGCGGGCAGGGATCGGGGGGCAGGCGCAGCGCGCGCGCAGTTGGGATCAGGCCTGGCTCCACCCCCGGCACCGGGTGCAGAGCGGGGGGCGGTTCGATCTGTGCCGCGGTACTGAAGACATCGCGCCGGCGGGCCCAGCCATCGCGGTCGGTGAGACGGCGGATCACGCCCGATTGGGGCAATTCGCACCAGTGGGTGCCGTGTGCCCGCGCCCAGACGCCAACGCGGCGGTCGCGGGCAAAGGTCCACAGATTGCCGGTTTCCTGATGGCTGATGATCCGGCTGATCGCATGATCGCGGCAAAAGCGGGCGAGGATATCCACTGCATCGCCCACCCGCACGATCAGCGGTGCGCCGAGGCGGCCCAGCTCATCCCGCAGATCGGCCAGCGATTCAGCGGTGAAATCCCACTGGCGGGCCGACGTATCGGGTAGGTGCCAGTAGTCCGGCTCCACAATGTATAGCGGCAAGACAGGACCGATGCCTGCCGCCATCGCCAAGGCGGCATGGTCATGGATGCGCAGATCGCGTTTGTACCACAGAAGAACATTCATGGAACAAACATAGGTGAATGCCGGGCGC
Organism: Rhodobacterales bacterium; assembly: GCA_043720555.1. Taxonomy (GTDB): domain Bacteria; phylum Pseudomonadota; class Alphaproteobacteria; order Rhodobacterales; family Rhodobacteraceae; genus JAAFHS01. The sequence continues at coordinate 1,751 of JAYSSN010000226.1, forward strand.
GCGCCAGTGCAAAAATGGCCGTGTCCGGCTGATGCGACACATGCCCTATGGTGCGGGCGCGCCATCATCGGGAAGCGGGTCCGGCGGCAGATCCGGTGACGGCGTTGCCGGATCGGCGGGGGGCAGATCACCGTCGGGGATCGTGGGCGGATCGGCTTCGGGGATCACCGGCACATCGGCGGGCGGTGTTGTGGGATCGTCAGGGATCTGTTCCACCTGTGCGCCTGTGCGGCCATCTGTTTCTGGGGCATTGTTGTCAGTGGGTGTGCCGTTGTTGGCCGTATCGGCCATCAGAAAGAACAGCAGGATCAACGCGAAGCTGACGACGGCGATCATGCCGACGAGGGGGCCACGGTGGCGGCGTTCCTGCGTTTCGACGTTGGTGCGGGGGGCGGACATGACATTCTCCTGACCTGCGGGGCGTTGCTGTGGCGGCGTCGCAGCGCTAACGTAAAAGGCGGGGCTAAAGTTCCCCATTCCGCAGGATGCCATGACAGATCAGATCCCACAGCCGATCCGCCTTGCCGACTACACCCCTTATTCGCACCGCGTGGCGGGGGTGGCGCTGACGTTCCGGCTGTCACCTGCGGCGACGCGGGTCAGTGCCCGGCTGGAGCTAGCACCAAACCCGGCGCGGCCGGGGCGGCATGATCTGCGGCTGGATGGCGAGGGGCTGCGGCTGCTGGTGGTGCGGGTGGATGGCGTTGCGGTGGCCGTCACGCCCGACGCGAAGGGCCTGACGGTGCCTCTCGCGATGCTGCCCGACGGGCCCTTCGTGTTGGAGACCGAGGTCGAAATTGCACCGGATGCCAACACGGCACTGGAGGGGCTATACATGTCGGGTGGCATGTACTGCACGCAATGCGAGGCCGAGGGGTTTCGCAAGATCACTTTCTACCCCGACCGCCCCGATGTGATGGCCCCGTTCCATGTGCGCATCGAGGGTGACATGCCTGTGCTGTTGTCGAACGGCAATCCGGTGGGGGCGGGCCAGGGCTGGGCGGAATGGGACGACCCCTGGCCGAAGCCTGCATATCTGTTTGCGCTGGTGGCGGGCGATCTGGTGGCGCATTCCGCCGATTTCGACACGATGTCGGGGCGCAAGGTCGTGCTGAACATCTGGGTGCGCAAGGGGGATGAGGGGCGCTGCGCCTATGCCATGGACAGCCTGATCCGGTCGATGAAATGGGATGAGAAGGTCTATGGTCGGGAATATGACTTGGATATTTTCAATATTGTGGCCGTCGATGACTTCAATATGGGTGCTATGGAGAACAAAGGGTTGAACATTTTCAACTCTAAGTACGTTCTGGCCAGCCCCGCGACAGCGACCGACGACGATTATGGGCGCATCGAGGCGATCATTGCGCATGAGTATTTCCACAACTGGACAGGTAACCGGATCACCTGCCGCGACTGGTTTCAGCTGTGCCTGAAGGAAGGGCTGACCGTGTTTCGCGACCAGCAGTTCAGCGGTGACATGCGCAGTCATGCGGTGAAGCGGATCGAGGATGTGCTGTTGCTGCGCGCGCGGCAGTTCCGCGAGGACGGCGGGCCTCTGGCGCATGCCGTGCGCCCTGACAGCTATATCGAGATCAACAACTTCTACACGGCGACCGTCTATGAAAAGGGTGCCGAAGTCATCGGCATGCTGAAGCGGCTGGTGGGGGAAGATGGCTATGCGGCGGCGCTGAACCTGTATTTTGACCGGCATGACGGGCAGGCGGCGACGATAGAGGACTGGCTGACGGCGTTTCAGGATGCGACCGGGCGCGACCTCGGGCAGTTCAAACGCTGGTACACCGAGGCGGGAACACCGCGCCTGACGGTGGCGGAGGATTGGGCGGATGGGGTGTATACGCTGACCTTTACCCAAACCAGCCCCGCGACGCCGGGACAGCCGGACAAGGGGGCGAAGGTCATACCGATCGCGGTGGGGTTGGTGAACCCCAACGGTGACGAGGTGGTGCCGACGCGGGTGTTGGAGATGACGCAAAGCGCGCAGTCGTTCCGGTTTGACGGGTTGGCCGCGCGGCCTGTGCCGTCGATCCTGCGGGGATTTTCGGCACCTGTGGTGCTGGACCGGGCGGTGAGCGCGGCCGAGCGCGCGTTTCTGCTGGCGCATGACACGGACCCGTTCAACAAGTGGGAGGCGGGGCGGGCGCTGGCCAGGGACGTGCTGATGCGGATGGTCACAGAGGCCGCGGCACCGGGCGCCGACTGGCTGGATGCGCTGGCGCGGGTGGTGACGGACGATGGCCTTGACCCGGCGTTCCGGGCGTTGTGCCTGGCGTTGCCGGGTGATGACGACATCGCAGCCAGCCTGCATGGCGCGGGCCATGTGCCGGACCCGCAGGCGATCTATGTGGCGCGGCGCATGGCGGCTGATGCGCTGGCGGCGCGGTTGGCGGGGCAGTTGCCGGCGCTGCATGCCAGTATGGCCACCTCAGCCGCATTCAGCGCGGATGCAACATCGGCGGGGCGCCGGGCGTTGCGGCTGGCGGCGCTGCGGCTGACATCGCGGCTGGATGGGGGTGCCGCGGCGCGGGCGCTGTTTGCGGCGGCCACGAACATGACCGAGCAGCAGGCGGCGCTGGGATGTCTGCTGGACATCGGGGCGGGCGCGGCAGAGTTGCAGGCGTTTGGTGCGCAGTGGTCAGGTGATGCCAATGTGATGGACAAGTGGTTTGCCATGCAGGTGGGGTATGCCACTCCCGAGCGGATGGCGCAGGTGGCCGATGATCTGACGCGGCATCCGCAGTTCAACTGGAAGAATCCCAACCGCTACCGCGCGCTCATCGGGCCTGCGTCGGGCAACCACGCGGGCTTTCACCACGCCAGCGGGGCGGGTTACCGCTTTGTCGCCGCATGGCTGATGAAGCTGGATCCGGTGAACCCGCAGACGACAGCACGGATGTCTACGGCGTTCGAGACCTGGCCACGCTATGATGCGGCGCGCCAGGGGATGATCCGGGCAGAGCTGGTGCGGATGGCGGCACTGCCGGGGATCAGCCCGAACCTGAGCGAGATGGTGGGGCGAATGCTGGCCGCAACCTGAGCGATTGACCTTAGGGTGATGCCACGCTTAGCCTGCAGGTGATGCGACAGATGGCGAGGGTGCGATGCCGATTATCCTTGGGGTGCTGACGATCATCGGGGTGGCCTATTTCTGGGCGATGCGGGCGCGCAATGCGGCCGAGATGACGCGTGAGCTGGCGGGGGTGGCATCCGATGTCGCGGCGGCGGCGCGGCGCTTCGGTTTCCGGCGCCGGGGCAATGTGCACCCGGTTGAGGGGCTGGACGACCCCGATGTGGCCATTGCCGGTGCGGGCATTGCGTTTCTGGAACTTGGCGGGCTGCCGACGGCGCAGCAGCACGATGCGCTGCTGCACAGCCTGCAGGCGCGGTTGGCGATGGATCACGACGAGGCGCGGGAGGCGCTGATCCTGGGGCGCTGGCTGGTGACGGAATCAAACGGGCCGCAGCCGGGCCTGACGCGGCTGGTCCGCAAGTTGAACCAGATGAAGGGGCAGGCGGGTTTCGAGCCCCTGATGTTCGTGCTGCGCGACGTTGCAGAGGCGACGGCGGGGGTGCTGTCGCCCCGGCAGGGCGATGCGCTGGACGAGGTGAGGTACATCTACAAGCTGTAAGGCCGCGCCCACGGCAGGTGCGACAGCCTGCGGCGCGGATACTTATTGCAAAGATGAAGGGGCGGGCGTCAGCCCTGACAATAGGCCTGTTCGCTGACCCATCCGGCCATGTCGGCGCGTTTGGATTGTTTGCGGAACGGTGCCCAGTCGCGGCCCATGCCACGGTTGCCACCACCGGCGACCAACCCGTCGCGGCCAACCTGAGAGGCGGCAATGCGCACCGCACAGGCGAGGTTGGCGGTACCGTCTTTCAGGGCGGCGGCGGATGTGGCCTCGCACCCATACTGGCGGGCGGTGGCGGGCGAGATCTGGGTCAGGCCAATCCACTGGCCGCCGCCACCGGATGCCGCCGGGTTCCAGGTGCTTTCGTGTTTGGCAAGGGCCGAGAACATCGCGACCCAGAAGGCGCGGCGGTCCGTCAGGCTGGCGGTTTCGTAGCCCGGACACCATTGGGCGACGTCGGCTGGCACCGCACCTGCAAGGGCGCTGTCGAACCGGGAAACGGCGACAAGGGTGGACTCGGTCCACTGTTCGGCTTCGGGCCGGTGATCCCAGCGCATCAGGGGCAGGGCGTCAAGCATGGCTGCATCGTCCTTCGCCTGATCGGTGAACGGACCATTGGCGCAACCCGCCAGAAGGAGCAGAAAAAGCCCCGAAACCACGAAACGAAACCCCATACTTTCACCGATCAGCAGCGTCACGCCCCCATGCGCAACCCATGCTGTCTTTCGATTTCCGCCGAGTCTTTCAACCCGCCTTGTCTGATCGGGCCCTGCATCGGCGGGGTTTTGCCCAAGCCACCCCTTGCCGGGCCGGGGCGGGATGCCTAAAGAAGTGCGGCAACCAAGGGGATTTCCGATGCTCGATCTGACCTATACCGCGCCTGTTCCGAAGGTGATCTCCGGGGCCAGGCATGACTGGGAACTGGTGATCGGGATGGAGATTCACGCGCAGGTTGCGTCGCAGGCGAAGCTGTTTTCAGGGGCATCGACGGCGGTTGGGGCGGAACCCAACAGCCACGTCGCCTTCGTGGATGCGGCGATGCCTGGGATGCTGCCGGTGATCAACGCGTTTTGCGTCGAGCAGGCGGTGCGGTCGGGTCTGGGGCTGAAGGCCAGGATCAATCTGGTGTCAGCGTTTGATCGGAAGAACTATTTCTACCCCGATCTGCCGCAGGGCTATCAGATCAGCCAGCTGTACCACCCCATCGTCGGCGAAGGCGAAGTGCTGGTGGAGATGGGGCCGGGGGTGGCGCGGCTGGTCAGGATCGAGCGCATCCATCTGGAGCAGGATGCGGGCAAGAGCATTCACGACATGGACCCCACCATGTCTTTCGTTGATTTCAACCGCACAGGCGTCGCGTTGATGGAAATCGTCAGCCGCCCGGACATCCGGGGGCCGGAGGAGGCGGCGGCCTATGTCGTCAAGATGCGGCAGATCCTGCGATATCTGGGCACTTGCGACGGCGACATGCAGCACGGCAACCTGCGCGCGGATGTGAACGTGTCGGTCTGCCGTACGGGGCAGTACGAAAAGTATCAGGCGAGCCAGGATTTTGCCCATCTGGGCACGCGGTGCGAGATCAAGAACATGAACTCCATGCGGTTCATCCAGGCAGCCATCGATTACGAGGCGCGGCGGCAGATTGCCATTCTGGAGGATGGCGGAAACGTCACGCAGGAGACGCGGCTTTATGATCCCGACAAGGGTGAGACGCGCAGCATGCGCAGCAAGGAAGAGGCGCATGATTACCGCTATTTTCCCTGCCCGGACCTGCTGCCCCTCGAGATCGAGCAGGCCTGGGTCGACCAGATTGCCGCCACCATGCCGGAACTGCCGGATGCCAAGAAGGCGCGGTTCATGGGCGACTACGGGCTGACCGACTATGATGCGTCGGTACTGACGGCGGAGCTGGACGCGGCGGGGTTCTTCGAGGATGTGGCGCGGGGCCGCGATGGCAAGCAGGCGGCGAACTGGGTCATCAACGAGCTGTTCGGGCGGCTGAACAAGGAGGGCTTCGGGATCGATGCCTCGCCGGTGTCCGCCGCGCAGTTGGGGGGCGTGCTGGATCTGATTGGTTCGGGCGAGATTTCGGGCAAGATGGCGAAGGACTTGTTCGAGATCATCTGGACTGACGGTGGTGATCCGGTGGAGGTGGCCGCAGCGCGGGGCATGAAGCAGGTCACGGATATGGGGGCCATTGAGGCGGCGGTGGACGCGATCATCGCGGAAAATCCGGCACAGGTGGAAAAGGCCAAGGCCAACCCGAAGCTCGCGGGCTGGTTCGTCGGGCAGGTCATCAAGGCGACAGGCGGCAAGGCCAATCCGGCGGCGGTGAATGATCTGGTGGCCAGAAAGCTGGGGCTGTGAGCGTGGGTCCGACGGCGGAAAAATCTGGCTGATCCTCGATGTGTGGGCGGGCTGTTGCAGGTTCTGACCAGTTGGCCGTATCGGGTGGTCTGGAAACGGGGCGCAGTGGCCGGTTGCGATCTGCGGGCGCTGTGGCGGAAAACCCCTGTGCTGTTCAATTCATCGTTTGCGCGCTTGGCCTTGTCGGCCAGATCCCATATTTTGGCGCGAAATATGGGAGTCGCGCATGTCGCAGTTTGAATACAAAGTTGTCCCGGCACCGTTGAAGGCCGAAAAGGTCAAAGGGGCCAAGACAACGCCGGACCGGTTTGCCGCGACGCTGATGGAGGTCATGAATGACCTTGGCCGCGATGGGTGGGAGTATCTGCGCGCCGATACGCTGCCCTGCGAAGAACGGGTGGGCTTTACCGGGCGGCAGACGGTATTTTTGAACATGCTGGTGTTTCGTCGGGCGATTGGCGCTGTCGCGGACGATGCGCCTGTGGCGTTGTTGCCGACGCCCGCCTTGATGGCAACGCCGCTTGAGGTGCCGATGCCGCCTGCGCCGCGGGTGGACTGGCCGGTCACGGGGGCGGCACCGTCGTTGGGGCCAGCGCGGCCTGTCGCCGCAGAATAATCGTCAGCGACCAAGCGCTTTGGGCAGGGCGTCGGCGACGGCGCCCATGGCCGCCGCGTCGCCCACGGTGATGCGGATGCAGCGGTTGAGGGGCGCGACACCGGGCATGCGGACGAAGATGCCCATGTCGGCGAGGCCGTCCAGCACCAGTGCCGCGAAGGCAGCGTCGCGGCCGCAGTCAATCGTCACGAAATTGGTGGCCGAGGGCAGGGGGATCAGGCCATTGACGCGGGCGATGCCAGACAGCGCTGCGCGGGCGGAGGCGACTCGGGTTTGCACATCGCGCAGCCATGCCTGATCGTGCAGCGCGGCCAAGGCCCCGGCCTGGGCCACGCGACCGACGCCGAAATGATTGCGCACGCGGTTGAACGCGTCGGCAAGGGGCGTGCTGGTGATGGCATATCCGACACGCAGACCTGCCAGCCCGTAACCTTTGGAAAATGTGCGCAGGCGGATCACGCGGGGATCGGCGGGATCAATCCGTGGTTCGGTGCCGGGGGGCGCGAGGTCGATGTAGGCTTCGTCGAGCACCAGAAGGCAGCCTACGGGCAGGCGGTTCAGCATGGCTTCGATCACCGTGCCGGGGTGATGGCTGCCCATCGGGTTGTCGGGGTTCGACAGATAGAGCAGCTTTGCCCCGGTGGCATGGGCTGCGGCGAGCAGGCCGTCGGGGTCTTCGTGATCGCCTGCATAGGAGACGCGGGTCAGGCTGCCGCCAAAGCCTGCGACGTGGAAGGCAAAGGTGGGATAGGCGCCAGCCGAGGTGACCACGGCATCGCCGGGGGCGATGGTCAGGCGGACAAGGTTGCCAAGCAGGCCGTCGATGCCTTCGCCGATCATCACGTGGGCTGCATCGCAGGCGTGATGGGCGGCGATGGCATGCCGCAGATCGTGCATGTCGGGGTCGCCGTACATCCATGCCGTACCAGCCGCGCGGGCGATGGCCTGCACCGCTTGGGGCGAGGGGCCGAAGGTGGATTCGTTGGCCCCAAGCCGGGCGGTGAACGGGCGGCCTGCGCGGCGTTCCAGCGTTTCCGGGCCGGTGAAGGGCACGGTGGCGGGCAGGGCTGCGGCGAGGGCGGTCAAGGCTGCGGTCATGGATCACAGGCTATGCGGGAACGGCAGCGGGTTTCAAGCGGCGGGGGCTATGGATGCGGCGCGAATCCGTGTAATCTGCGCCGTGCAGAACAGGACGGGAGGGCGGCATGACCGGCAACGTCGTCATGCGCGGGGGGGCGATCTGGTGCATTGTGCTGTGTGGCATGGCGGGCCCCGCGCTGGCCGACATGATCCGCTTTGGCTATAGCGGGTCGATCTTTGGCGGCTCGTCCTGGGAAATCCGGCCGGATGACCGCGTGGTCTATGAGGCGTATTTCGATCAGACCGGGCTGTCGGCACGGCCCGAATGGGTCTGGATCGACAAGGACGCGCAGATCGGTCGCATCACCTTTGCCATCCCCGGATCTTACACGGCGGCCAGCGAGATCGTGACGCGGCGCATCGGTGAGGCAGCGCTTGGCGCGGCGCCGGGCTTTGCATCGAACTGCACCGACGCGGGGATGTTCAGTGTCGAGGTGGCGATTGCCGGGCTCGACTATGCAGCGCGGGTCGACAACTGCATCCCCGCCGATGCGACGGCACCCCAGGACGCCAAGGCGCACTACGCGGCGTTGCGAGCCACGACCGATGAGATTGTCACCACGTTGGGTCTGGACAAGTTGACGGGGCAGTAGGGGCCGTCAACCGGTGCTGCCCGTGCATGTTTTCGGGCCGCCCGTGCCACGGATGGGCACACCGTCTGCGTCCGACGAACAGCAAGCCGCGCATGG
>JAYSSN010000227.1:0-10196 GCA_043720555.1 Rhodobacterales bacterium
ATGGCGATCCCCGCGAAGGCGACGGGACCGAAGGAATGCACCTTCGGGAATTGCGCTGGCGGATACGCCGCTGTGGGGATGGAGTCAAGTCGTCCGGCAAAACGGCCCGCGCCCGTTAGAAATTTTCGGTTGAAGCCTGCCGACGATCATTCATGTATTTCCATGTCTTATCAAAATTAAATCCTGACGGATCAACACTTCGTCTGACCAGCAGTCCGCCCGCTGTGGCGGCCACGGGTGTGAGGCGATTGGCGCATCGGGCCCAGCTTGCCGCAACCGCAACATCCTTGCCCGTGCCGCCGGGCCTGACAGACGCTGCGATCGCGCGTCGCGCGGACAGGATGTCAGACGCGATCCCTCTTGCGCCTTGCACGCAAGAATGCCCAACTGTGCGCACACGCACCAAAGGACCGCCTCATGGAAAACTGGGATGAAATCCGCACGGCGTTTCAGGTCGCCCGCCTTGGCACCGTGTCGGGTGCCGCCGAAGTGCTGGGCGTCCACCACGCGACGGTCATCCGCCACATCGACGCGCTGGAAACCCGGCTGGGCGCGCGGTTGTTCCAGCGCCATGCGCGTGGCTATACCCCCACAGAATCGGGGCGTGATCTGTTGCTCGTGGCGCAGACCACCGAAGACCAGTTCAGCCAGCTCGCCTCGCGCATCAAAGGGCAGGGTGAAACCGTCGCGGGTGAGCTGGTCGTGACCTCGATACCGGGCATCGCCGGTCTGCTGACACCCGTTCTTGCCAGCTTTCAGGCGGCCCATCCTGCCGTCATGGTACGATTTCTGACCGACCCGCGTGTGTTCCGCCTGGATTATGGCGAGGCGCATATCGCGATCCGCGCCGGATCATCGCCGCAAGAGCCCGACAACGTGGTGCAGCCGCTGATGCGAATGCGCACGGCACTCTATGCCGCGCGCAGCTATATCGCCGCACATGGCCAGCCGTCGGGCGAAGACGATTTTGCATCCCACAGCTTTGTCGCGGCCGACAACGAAGCGTCTCGCGCGCCCTTTTACCAATGGCTGCGCGCCAAGGTTCCGCCAGAGCGTATCCTGTTTCGCGCAACCGAACCCGCGGCGCTGGAGGCCGCGGTCAGAACCGGTGCCGGTATTGGGTTTCTGTCGGTTTTTCAGGCCATCGGCGACCCCGATCTGGTCGAAATCCTGCCTGCCCGTCCGGACTGGGACGCCCCCCTGTGGCTGGTCACACATGTCGATCTGCACCGCACCCGCAAGGTGCAGGCGTTCCTCAGCCACCTGAAAGAAGTCGCAAAAGGCTGGACGGGCGTCTGACGCCCCCAGAGGCCCCGTTGCCAGATGCCACGCCTTGGGCCAGTATCACGCGCGAAGGGGAGCATGAATGCGCAAGTTTCTGGTCGTGCTTGACGATACACGGGAATGCCTGAATGCCATGCGCTTTGCGGCACTCCGGGCGGCCCATACCGGCGGGGGGGTGCAGATCCTGTCCATCATCCCGCCCGAGGAATATCAGCATTGGATGGGCGTGGCAGACCTGATGCGCGCCGAAGCCCGAGAACGGATCGAGGCACATTTCGAGGTGTTCGCAAAATGGATGCGCGACAAGCAGGGCATCAATCCTGAACTTGTGATCCGCGAAGGCGATCCGGTGGCGCAAATTCTGGCGCAGGTGAAAGATGATACCGAAGTGGGAGTTCTGGTGCTGGGGGCGGGAAACGACAAATCAGGCCCCGGCCCGCTTGTCACCCAGATGAGCAGCAAATCCGGCAGCCTGCCGATCCCGATCACGATTGTGCCGGGCGACATGTCGAAAGAACGCCTGGAGGCGATCACCTGAGGGGCCGGGCATGAACAGACAGACGGCCCGCGTGGCACGCAAAGACGGACGGGCGATGCAGACCGGCTGGCTGCTGGCCTTTGCGGTGTTTCTCGTGACGCTGCTCGCATCGCTGACGCCTGCCCCGGCAGAATCGCTGGATGATCCGTTCGACGCGGGGATTATGTCGTATGAAGAAAAACGCATCCTGCAGGCGGCTCTCGCCTTTTCGGGCAATTACCTTGGCCTGCTTGACGGCGAATGGGGTGCGGGCAGTCAACGCGGGCTGGAATCCTATGCAACCCGGATCGAAGGCACGAACCGGCCCAGCTATGGCACCGTCGCAACCCTGCTGACGGCGTTTGGCAGCGAAGTCGCGGCGAACGACTGGCAGACCATCTATCTTGACAGCATCGGCGTGTCGTACGCCCACCCGCTGAACCTGTTGCTGGAAAACCCCGACGAGTCGGTCATGCAGTATGACGCCGCCGATGACAGTCTCAGCATCGTCGTCGATTTTGCCGACCGCACCGGGGCGACGGCGATCCATGCCTACGTGTACGGCCAAGGCCAGCGCAACCCGCCGCCCTATCAGAATTATCAGGACGAACGCCTGATCACCTCGGTCACACTGCCGGGCGGCTTGCTGGCCTATGTGCGGTCGGACTGGGTCGGTGATGGTTATGTCACCTTTACCATCATTTCCGGCGATCAGCACCGTGCCCGGCTGGCGCTGATCGCGGGGTCGTTGCAGCGCGGGCAGGCGCCGCAGTTCGTCTTGCCGCGCAACGGCAGGCTTGCGGCGATCCTGATCGGCGCTGCGGGTACGGCGGTTGCAGCCGCGCCCGATACCAACCCCTTCGATGACGGCGACACCGAAGTTGCCCTTGCGCCGCCCCAAGACCCCGCACCGCAGATTGAAATCGACCCCGGCCCGCTGCTTGAAACCCCCGACGCGCCCGAAGTGCCCTTTGCAAACGAAGGCACTTTGGCCGACGCGCCGCCAGAACCGCCCGGGGATTGGAACAGCGGCAATTTCAGCAGTTCCGGCACCGGGTTCTTCATCAATCGCGACAATATCGTGACCGCCGCGCATGTCGTCGAAGGCTGCAAGCGCATGGAACTGGCCGATACCACGGTGCTCGCGGTGATCCGGTCAGAGCCCGACCTTGATCTGGCCGTGCTGAAGACCCCCGGCGATGTCAATGTGCTGTTCGAGCCCGGCGAATCCGACGTCTGGCTGGAACTGTCGCCGCAGCTGGACGCCAGGCTGGGTGAGACGGTGACCGCGCTTGGTTTTCCCTATCTGGGTCGCTTCGGACAGGGCCTGACCGTCACCGGCGGCAACGTCAGCGCCCTGCCCGGCGGCACCTTCGGCGAAACCCAGATCATGATCTCCGCCCCCGTGCAGCCCGGCAATTCGGGCGGCCCGCTGTTGAATGCCGATGGCGAGGTGATCGGCGTCGTCGTCGCCCGCATCGACGACATCATCGTGCTGGAGGAAACCGGGACGCTGCCGCAGAACATGAACTTCGCCGTCACGAACTCCGAACTGAACAACTTCCTGAAACGCGCGCAAGTCACGTATCCGCCGTCCGACGGTCAGGGGTTCGATTTGTCACGTGGCGTGCCGGAGGCAGTGTCCAGTTCGGTGGTGCCGTTGTTCTGTTTTGAGTAAGTTGGTTGCTCGACGTCACGCCGAAGACGCGCCCGGCAGGCGTCCAGTGGACGCATGCCAGCGGCTTCTGACCTGAAGGCGCAAGCCGCAAGGTCAAGCCAGCCTGTCAGCGTGACACATCAAAGGGCCGCGCCTGACTGGCTGGCGCGGTGACGCGCCTGCCGGGGGCAGGCAGGCGCGGCCCGGAACGCTTTGGCGTCCCGGGCAGGGAAGGCGGTTACGATGATTGCGCAACCTCCATCATGGATGGCCGGATCGGTCGCACAAGGCTAACTGCGGGCAATGGCTTTCAGGTCGTCAACTCACAGCCGAATGATCCAACGGTTAGCGACACTCTGGAAGGCTCAGTAGATTGTTCTCACCTTCATCGTCTGCTTCCGTTTTGAGATATCTGTTGTTGTGGCGGCTTTCCGAGACAACACCCCACATATTTTTCCCTTTCACAAACGTATGAAACTTCCATTGGCTGCTTTCGATATGGGCAATCACTTGCTGCTGGATGATCTTCCATCCCCCTCCCTCCTGACCGCCAACATGGGTGACTTTCTCCCACGGATTCTGGCGGTCAGACTTACTGATGCAGTTGATTTGCGCAGTAAAAGCCAATTCATGGTCGAGGCTGACAACAGAAGCGGCAGGTCGGATCACCTGACCATTCCAGTTTTTTTGTTGTCACGCTTTGTTCACATTGTCGTATCCTGCACACAATATTTTGTGCGTCTTTAGGTATCGAACCGCTGCCAGTACGCATGGTATGCAGAAATAGTGAGCCTTAGGGTGGGTGAAGCCCGCGTCTTTCGTTGTGCAAAACACCGATGTGCCCCTCAGTGCCCTCACAGTTTCACCGCCATCCCCGGCACCCCATCCTCAACCTTAGAACCATTCCAATCTTGACTATCCGCCCTCCAGAGCGCATATCCGACTGGAATAGTCGGAGATACCCCATGTTCATCCAGACCGAATCCACGCCCAACCCCGCCACGCTGAAATTCCTGCCCGGCCAGACCGTGCTCGAGATGGGCACGGCGGATTTCCCGAATGCGGAGGCGGCTGCCAAAAGCCCGCTGGCACAGCGCGTCTTTGCCGTGCCGGGGGTAGTGGCTGTGTTCTTCGGCACCGATTTCGTGACCGTGACCAAGGGCGACGCATCCGAGTGGGACCATATCAAGCCCGGCGTGCTGGGTGCGATCATGGAACATTACCAGTCTGGCGCGGCGGTGATGGAAGGCGAGGCCACGGGTGGTGGCCACAAGGCGCATGACGGCGAAGATGGCGACATCGTACGCCAGATCAAGGAACTGCTGGATACCCGCGTGCGGCCCGCCGTGGCCCAGGATGGTGGCGACATCACCTTTCACGGCTTTGACCGGGGTATCGTCTATCTGCACATGCAGGGTGCCTGCGCCGGCTGCCCGTCCAGCACGCTGACCCTGAAAATGGGCATCGAGAATTTGCTGCGCCACTATATCCCCGAAGTGGTCGAGGTGCGCCCGGTTGCCGCCTGACACGATACTGGCCTTCGACACATCGGCGGCGCACTGCGCCGCCGCTTTGCTATCCGGTGGCCAGATCATTGCCGACGCCTTTGAGCCGATGGAAAAGGGCCAGGCCGAACGTCTGATACCCCTGCTGGAAAGCATCCTCACTGAAGCCAGCCTCACCTGGCGCGACCTTGCAGCACTTGCCGTCTGCACCGGCCCCGGCAATTTCACCGGTGTGCGCATCGCCGTCGCCGCAGCCCGCGGCCTCGCCCTCGGGCTGGGCATCCCCGCGATTGGCGTGACGCGGCTGGAGGCGCTTGCTCACGGCCTGCCCCGCCCCATCACGGTGATCGAAGACGCCCGGCGCGGCGAGGCGTATGTGCAGACGTTCGACGGAGGCACGGCAAGGCTCGCCAGCCTTGCCGGCCTGCCCGCAACAGCAGCGCACCCCGCCACGGGCAATGCCGCCGTTGACCCGCAGCCGCCCGCGATGCCGCTGACCCATGCCATCGCCCACATCGCTGCCACCCGTCTCGGCACCCCCCAGCCCCGCCCCGCCCCCTTTTACCTGCGCGGTGCTGACGCCGCCCCACCGTCGGATCCGCCCCCGGTGATCCTGCCATGACCCCCGCAGAAATGGCGGCACTTCACGCCACCTGCTTTGTCACCCCGCGCCCCTGGTCCGCCGCCGAAATCACAGCGTTCCGGTCAGACCCGTCATGCTTCACCCTGACCGAGGCCGAAGGCTTTGTCATTGGGCGGGCCGTCGCAGGCGAGGCCGAACTGCTGACGCTGGCCGTTGCCCCTCAGGCCCGCCGCAGGGGTATCGGCGCAAAACTGGTGCAGCGGTTCCTGTATCAGGCCCGTCTGCGCAGCGCGCAAACCGCCTTTCTAGAAGTCGCCGCCACCAACACCCCTGCCATCGCGCTGTATCAAACCCTGGGCTTCGCCCGGTCCGGCCTGCGCCGTGCGTACTACACCATGCCCGGCGCCCCGCCGATCGACGCCGTCGTCATGGCGCGCACACTGGGTTGACGGAACCGGGCTTTTCTTGATCGAAAAGTCAAAAGCGCCAGCCCGACGTGGCCACAGGCACGCAAATATCTATTGACCGCCCGACAGGAAACCGCCCTACATTGGCAACGATCCTGCCGCCCCGGCCACAGCGCCTGCCGCGGCCAGGGCCCGTCAATAACCAACCGGGAGACCCCTATGACACTTATGAAGACTTTCCTCGGTGCCGCGGCGACGCTGGCCCTGACCGCTGGCGTGGCCACGGCCGATCCGGCCATCATCTTCGATCTTGGCGGCAAGTTCGACAAATCCTTCAACGAGGCCGCGTTCAACGGGGCAACCCGCTGGGCGACCGAAACCGGCGGCACGTTCAAGGAACTGGAAATGCAGTCCGAAGCGCAGCGCGAACAGGCCCTGCGCCGTCTGGCGGAATCGGGTGCCAACCCCGTGGTCATGACTGGATTTGCCTTTGGTGATGTGCTCAACAGCGTCGCCCCGGATTTCCCCGACACCAAATTCGCCATCATCGACATGGTTGTCGAACAGCCGAACGTGAAATCGGTGGTCTTTACCGAACATGAAGGCAGCTACCTTGTCGGCATGATGGCAGGCCTTGCCTCCAAGACCGGCACTGTCGGCTTTGTCGGCGGCATGGACATCCCGCTGATCCGCCGCTTCGGCTGTGGCTATGCGCAAGGTGTGCTGGCCGCGAACCCCGACGCGACCGTGATCCTGAACATGACGGGCACCACGCCCGCCGCCTGGAATGACCCGGTCAAGGGCGCAGAACTGGCGAAATCGCAAAAATCGCAAGGCGCGGACGTGATTTTTGCCGCGGCTGGCGGCACCGGTGTCGGCGTTCTGCAAGCGGCGGCGGACGAGGGCATCCTGTCGATCGGCGTGGACAGCAACCAGAACTACATGCACCCCGGCTCGGTCCTGACCTCGATGATGAAGCGCGTCGACAACGCTGTCTACGCCGCCTTCACCGAGGGCGTGGACATGGCTCCGGGCATCAACGTGATGAGCCTGGCCAACGACGGTGTGGGCTACGCGATGGATGAAAACAACGCCGCGCTGGTGTCTGCGGACATGCAGGCCGCTGTCGATGCGGCTGCGGAAAAGATCAAATCGGGCGAGCTGGTGGTGCATGACTACATGTCCGACAACACCTGCCCGGCTGCCACGTTCTGATGGAGCCTGCGGCAAATGAAACCATGGGGCGGCCGGCAACGGCCGCCCCCTTTGCCATCGAGTTGAAGGGCATCTCCAAATCCTTCGGCCCGGTGCAGGCCAACAAGGACATCTCGATCCAGGTGCCGCGCGGCACCATCCACGGCATCATCGGCGAAAACGGCGCGGGCAAATCCACCCTGATGTCGATCCTCTACGGCTTTTACCGCGCTGACGCGGGCGAGATTTTCATTTCCGGCACACTGACCCCGATCCCTGACAGCCAGAGTGCGATCCGCGCCGGCATCGGCATGGTGTTCCAGCATTTCAAGCTGGTGCAGAACTTCACCGTTCTGGAAAACGTCATCCTCGGCGCCGAAGATGGCCCGCTGCTGCATACCTCGCTTGCCCGTGCCCGCCGCGTGCTGACCGACCTTGCCCGCGAATATGAACTGGATGTGGACCCCGACGCCCTGATTGAAGATCTGTCCGTCGGCCACCAGCAGCGCGTCGAAATCCTGAAGGCCCTGTATCGTCAGGCCGACATCCTGATCCTTGATGAACCCACCGGGGTGCTGACCCCGGATGAGGCCGATCATCTGTTCCGGATCTTCGAAGGGCTGAAGGATCAGGGCAAGACCATCATTCTCATCACCCACAAACTGCGCGAAATCATGGAGACCACCGATAACGTCAGCGTCATGCGGCGCGGGCAGATGGTGGCCACGGTAAAAACATCCGAAACGTCGCCCGAACAGCTTGCTGAACTGATGGTGGGGCGCAAGGTGTTGCTTGAGGTTGAAAAGAAACCCGCCACCCCCGGCAAGGTCGTGCTGAAGGTCGAAGACCTGCGGGTGCAAGATGAACACAAGGTCGAACGCCTGAAAGGCATCAGTTTCGAGATCCGCGCCGGAGAAATTCTGGGTATCGCGGGCGTCGCAGGCAACGGCCAATCCGAATTGCTGGAGGCGCTTGGCGGCTTTCACCGCGCTACCGGGCGCATCACCCTGAACGATCACGACCTGCCGCTGACGGGCGCTGCGGCCAACGGGCAGGCCCGCCGCGCCGCAGGCATCGCGCATGTGCCCGAAGACCGCCAGCACCTTGGCCTCATCATGGATTTTACGGCCTGGGAAAACATCGCCTTCGGCTATCACAACGCGCCCGAATATCAGAAAAACGCGATATTCATGGATAACGCCGCCCTGCGCGCCGACACCGAAAAGAAGATGGCCACCTACGATGTGCGCCCGCCCATCGCCACCTTACCCGCGAAAAGCTTTTCCGGCGGCAACCAGCAAAAGATCGTCGTGGCCCGCGAAATGGAGCGCAACCCCGACCTGTTGCTGATCGGCCAGCCGACGCGGGGGGTGGACATCGGGGCCATCGAGTTCATTCACAAGCAGATCGTGGCCCTGCGCGATGCGGGCAAAGCCATTCTGCTCGTCAGCGTGGAGCTTGATGAAATCATGTCGCTCTCGGACCGCATCGCGGTGATGTTTGATGGCCGCATCATGGGCTTTCGCGACCCCGAAGTGACCAACGAACGCGAGCTGGGGCTGCTGATGGCGGGTGTCACGTCGCCTGAAAAGGGCGTCGCATAATGGATAAACTTCCCCGCTGGGCCGACGTGGCCCTTGTCCCGCTGATCAGTCTGCTGTTTGCCGCCGTCATCTCGGCCTTCGTGATCGTCGCCATCGGCGAAGACCCGATGGTGGCACTGAATACCATGGTTACGGGTGCGCTCGGTTCGGCCTACGGCTGGGGCTATACGCTGTATTACACCACCAGTTTCATCTTTACCGGGCTTGCAGTGACCGTGGCGTTCCACGCAGGGCTGTTCAATATCGGCGGCGAAGGCCAGTCGCAGCTCGGTGGTCTTGGCGTGGCGCTTGTCCTGCTCAGCGTGCCATGGCCGCACTGGACCATCGCGCTGCTGGCTGCCAGCCTGGGTGCCGCGGCCTTTGGGGCCGCATGGGCCGCGATCCCCGCCTATCTGCAGGCCAAACGCGGCAGCCATATCGTCATCACCACCATCATGTTCAACTATATCGCGGCATCGCTGCTGGTCTACATGCTGGTCGATGTGCTGCGCCCTGCGGGCCAGATGGACAGCGCCACCGCCCGCTTTGGCGCTGCAGTGAAACTGCCGACGCTTGATGTGATCCCGGGCTTTTCGCTGATTTTCGACAAGGGCATCCCGGCCAACGTCACGCTGTTCATCGCGCTTGGCATGGCGTGGGTGATCTGGGCCCTGCTGTGGCGCACCCGCCTTGGCTATCAGATCCGCGCCTTTGGCAAATCCGAGCCCGCCGCGCGCTACGCCGGCATCAAACCGTTCCGGATCATCATGGTTGCCATGCTGATCTCGGGTGCGCTGGCGGGCCTGATGTCCGTGAACAACGTCATGGGCGAGGCGGAACGCCTGGTGATGAACTCTGCCGAAGGGGCAGGTTTCATCGGCATCGCCGTGGCCCTGATGGGCCGCAACCACCCCATTGGCGTCGTGCTTGCCGCGATCCTGTTCGGCTTTCTTTATCAGGGCGGTGCCGAGCTGGGCCTGTGGACAAAAATCCCGATCGAGTTGCGCATCGTCGTGCAGGGCCTGGTGATCCTGTTCACCGGCGCGCTTGATTACATGGTCCGCATGATGCTGACGTGGCTGTTCAGCCTTGGCCGGGTCAGGGCCGCCTGATGGATTACGCAACCCTTCTGCAACTGCTCGACAGCACGCTTCGCCTTGCGACACCGCTGCTGCTCGCGTGCCTGGCCGGGCTTTATTCCGAACGCGCGGGCATCTTCGACATCGGGCTTGAAGGCAAGATGCTGATGGCCGCCATGGCCTCGGCGTCCGTTGCCTACCTGACCGGGTCCGTCTGGGTCGGTCTTGGGGCCGGCATCGTCGCGTCGCTGCTGTTTGCCGCCATGCATGGCATCGCCTCGATCACCTTTCGCGGCAACCAGCTGATCGCCGGGGTCGCGCTGAACTTCCTTGCTTCCGGTGTCACCGTGCTGGTCGCGCAGCGCCTGTTTGCACAAGGTGGCCGCA
>JAYSSN010000228.1:0-1599 GCA_043720555.1 Rhodobacterales bacterium
CCCCGATCATCGCCAAAACGCGGCGGGGTCAGGATGAGAACATCGGGAAGGCCGGTCGTGTCTAATTGCATCCGCGCATACTGCCTTGGAACTTGTTACGTGTCCTGGCGCGCGTATAGCGCAGGTTTATGGCCAGTCCCAGACAGTTTTGCGACCTTTCGCGCTTTGCCGGGACGATGCGCGGGAATGCCCGTTTGGCATCTTGGGCGTGCGGGTCAGGGGTGACAGGGGTTGGACGGGGCGCTATGCTGGTGTGGACGATCCGGTCAACGGACAGCAGGCGGCATTTAACAACAGGCGGGACGGGCAAAGTGACCAAGGGCGACGGCTTTGCAATGCTGCGCGTGTCGGCGCTCAATCGGTTGGAGGCTTGGCGATCTGGCGTGGCCCAGCCGTCGACGGGATTCGTCTCGCAACCAGAGCCGCGCACGATTGGACTGTTTGCGCGTGGGCGGCAATTGATAGCGGGCAATGTGCTGCTGGCGGGGTTTTTGGTTGAGGCAAAGGATACCTCGCTTTGGGACGTCGCATCCCCCGACCCGGCATTTGAGACCGGGGCCCACGGGTTTTCATGGCTGGATGATCTGGCGGCGGTAGGATCTGGGGCGGCGCGCGCCAAGGCGCAGGACTGGACATGGGGTTGGATCGCGCGCTACGGGCGTGGGCGCGGCCCCGGCTGGACGCCAGATTTGACGGGTCGGCGGCTGATCCGGTGGATCAATCATGCGCTGTTGTTGTTGTCGGCGCGCAGCCCGGCGGAAGCGGACGCCTATTTCAAGGCCCTGACCCGGCAGACGGTGTTTTTATCGCGGCGTTGGAAGGCAGCCAATCCGGGGTTGCCGCGGTTCGAGGCCTTGGCAGGGTTGATTTATGCCGGGCTTGCCTTGAGCGGGATGGAAGCGCATGTGGCCCCCGCCGTGGCCGCCCTTGCCCGCGAGTGCGCCCGCGAGGTGGATGCGCAGGGCGGTATACCGACCCGCAACCCGGAAGAATTGCTAGAGGTGTTCACCCTGCTGACATGGGCGGCGCAGGCCCTGTCGGAAACCGGGCAACGGGTGCCGCCGGAACATTTGGCGGCAATTGAACGGATTGCGCCAACTTTGCGTGCGCTGCGCCATGCTGACGGCGGGTTGGCGCGATTTCATGGCGGCGGGCGCGGACTGGAGGGGCGGCTTGACCATGCTTTGGCCAGTTCCGGGGTGAAGGCGCTGCCTCATGCCGGACTTTCTATGGGCTTTGCCCGGCTGGCAACGGGGCGCACCAGCGTGATTGTGGATGCCGCATCGCCCCCCGCCGGACGGGCCAGCGCCGCTGCCCATGCCTCGACGCTGGCATTCGAGCTGACATCGGGACGCCGGCCTTTGATCGTCAGCTGCGGGTCGGGTGCGCCTTTCGGGCCCGAATGGAACCGCGCCGGGCGGGCCACGCCGTCACATTCAACGCTGGCGATTGATGGCTATTCGTCGTCGCGGTTGGGGTCGCGCAAAGGCGGTAGTGAATTGATGGTGGATCTGGCCGATGCCGATGCCGAACAGCGCGGCATGGGATCAGAGGGCAGCCATATTCATCTGTCGCATGAGGGGTGGTCGGCGTCGCATG
>JAYSSN010000229.1:0-10159 GCA_043720555.1 Rhodobacterales bacterium
CACCACCATGACCGCCGCGACGACGGAGACGACCGCATCCGCGACGATCATCGTCGCGCTTGGCACGACTGCGGCCGCGCTGCAGCAGATGATCAACTCGGCGGCGGCGGGGACGACGCTGCAGCTTCAGGCTGGTCACTATGCTTTTGACCGTACCATCATCGTGAACCGGGACAGCATCGCAATCGTCGGGGCGGGGTCGGACAAGACGTTCATCGATGTCCCGGCCACGCTGGGCAAAGAGGCGTTCAGTGTCGGGGACGGTGCGATGTCGGGGGACTTCACACTTGCATCCGGCATGGCCGAAGGTGGCAAGGTCATGACCCTGACCGGCGCGCACACCTTTGCCGTGGGCGATTACGTGTATCTGGCCCGCGACAGCACCATCGCTTTTTATGACGAAATCGGGGATCTGAGCTGGCGCAATACGGACGTCCCGCTGCGCACCTCGATCGTGCAGGTTGCGGCGGTGAACGGATCGCAGATCACGCTGGCTTCGGGTGTTCATTTCGATTTCACCACCGGCGAGACCCATGTCAAAGAGATCAGCATGGCCGAAGGCATCAGCTTGGGTGGCTTCAGTGTGGACTACGGGCTGGGTGTCGCAGATCCGTCAAGATTTTCCAACACCCTGTCGATCTATAACAACAACGCCGTAATCGACGTCGAAGGCACCGCAGGTCTGCACCTGTTTGATGTCAAGGCGAACGACGTGCCGTCCATGGGGGTCAATGTCGCGCTGAGTACGGGCATCGACGCCAATGGCCTGACGATGACGGGTGCGCACAACAAGGGCGACGGTGGCAATGGCTATGCGCTGCAGATCCGCGATGTCTATGACAGCAGTTTCACCGACCTCGCGGACCGCGACATGCGCCATTCGGTCGTCTTTGCGTCATGGCGGTCGGCTGCGGGCAATTTCGTGCACGTGACCGAGACGGACCGGGATATCAATTTTCACGGCGGACGGGACCACGACAACGTCGTCATGGTCGACAATTCCATCCGCGATGCGAATTCCGATATCATCGCGCCGACCCTGTTTGTGAACACCGAAGGGACGCATTACGGAACGGTCACCGATGCCGATGCCAATACCGTGCGGTTCGGGCGGGTGGTGGGTACCCGTCTGGACGATGCGGTCACGGGCTATGACACCGGGGCGTGGCTGGACGGGCGGGGGGGCCATGACACCCTGACGGGCGGGGCGGGCAATGATCTGCTGATCGGCGGGACCGGCAAGGATGTGCTGAACGGGGCCGCAGGCGAAGATATTGCCCAGTATTCCGGCAACTACGCGGATTTCCGCATTACCGCCCTGGGCAGCGGCCAGTTCGAGGTAAGCGACCGCGTCGGCACCCAGTTGACCGATCTGGTCTCGCAGGTGGAATGGCTGTTGTTCGATGACAAGGCCCTGCATCTGACGGATATGACAGTCACGCCCGTGTCGGCCGTGACCGGCATCTTTGGCGGTGCAGGCACCTGGGCAATTGCGCCCGCCATCGCACATGTTGAACTGATCGGGACGGCCGGCAAGGATCTGTTCGACGTGACGGCCACCACGACCACTGTCCAGGGTCTGGGCGATTTTGACACGGTCCGTTCCATCGTGGATTTCACCATGGCCGACGATGTCGAGCGGCTTGACCTGCTCGGGACCGCCGCGATCAACGGCACGGGAAGCGCAAACGCCAACCAGATCTATGGCAATGATGCGCGCAATATTCTGCAGGGTCTGGCGGGGGACGACCGGCTTTGGGGGCGGTCCGGGGATGATGTATTATCGGGCGGGGCGGGCAACGACCTGATATATGGCGATGCGGGTGCCGACCGCATCGATGGCGGCGCGGGCCAGGACAAACTGACGGGCGGCGCTGGTGCGGATGTGTTCGTCTTTGCGCTGGCCACCGATAGTGCCCGGTTGAAAAGTGACAAGGTACTGGACTTCCAATCAGGGGTGGACCGGTTCGATCTGACGGGGATCGACGCCAATACCGCAGTTGCCGGCGATCAGGCCTTTGTGTTGCGCGCATCCAACACGGGGGCGGGGTCGCTGTGGCTCAAAAACGGATACATGTTCGGTGACACCAACGGGGATGGCGTGGCGGATCTGGTGATCTATGTGCCGGTGCCCGTAACCTCTGATGACATCCTGCTCTGACATCCGCGCCTCGCACGTTCCGCGAAAGCGATTGCCGTAAGGCAGTCGGAGGATGACCGGGCGCCCCGCAACCGGCTGCAGCCATTGCCGCATGCGGGGTGCTCACCCGGCCTTTTGTCGCCTGCCCCACTCAGACGGGGCGATCCCATTGCAACGCCTGATCCTGCGGTCACATGACGCGCGCGGGCGCGAGGCGTCACCGGCTGTCGGAAAGCCCGGCGCAATCAACCGAAAATTAACCATCACGCCGCAGGCTGGGGTGCATGACCAACGATCTGCGCATCCCGTTGCTTGGCGTGACCTGCGTCTTCACCGTCTGTCTGGCAGACCGGCGCGGCACACTTTTGACCGATCACATCGAGGTGCTGCGGTTTGCCTATGCAAAGACCATCCGCGAATTGCCGGTTGCCTGTCATGCGATGGTCGTTCTGCCCGATCATCTGCATGCGATCTGGACCTTGCCGGCGGGGGACACGGATTTTGCGGAACGCTGGCGCCAGATCAAGGTACGGTTTTCGCGTGGTCTGGGCGCCGATGTTCCGCGTCGCGGCGACCCGGTGGCAAAAGACGCACATCGCGTGTGGCAACGGCGGTTCCGGCACCAGATCGTGCGGCATGACGCTGCACTGGCCGCTGCAGTGGCCTATTGCCGGTTCGATCCCGTCCGGCACGGTCTTGTCGATGATGCTGCCGACTGGGTGCATTCTTCATTTCATCGACAGCTGCGGCGGGATGGGCGGAATGGCCCACCAGACGATATCATCCCGCGTGGGTTTGCCGGCCGGAAGGACATTACCCTCGATCTCGCCAATCGCGGCATGGGCGCCCATCGGGTGGATCCTGATGAAATCTGCCATGCCGGTATGAACGCCATGCCGCACCAGGTCCATCTGCAGTTCCACCGCGATCAGGCGCAGGTGTTCCATGGCGCGGGTACCGCCGACCAAGCCGTCGGCGATGGCTGACAGCTGTTTGTGGATCCACCCGACGCAAGCCTGATCCACCGCATTTATCAGCTTCCCGGTGACCGGCCGTCATGTTCGGCCACGATGAAGATATAGCCAGCAAACTCTGCCAGCTTCTTTTGCCATTTCACGGCATGCGCATTGGCTGGCGGTGATTCATGTACATGCTGTTGCGTCAGTGCGGTGCGCCAACTCCCGCATGCCCACAGACAGCGAAAGCTGCCGTGCCTTTTTGAAACGGGGCTTGCGCAGTGCATCTTGCCCTGCCCGCGCGCCGGTGCTTTACCTTGGACATGAGCAAACCCAGCGACAACCCCGCCGATCCGTTCAAGAAGGCGCTGGCCGAGGCCACGCGCACCATGGCCGATCAGCCAGAGCTGACGGTGGCCTACACTGTGGACCCGCCGGGGATGACCAAGGATGGCATGCGCCTGCCGCAGGTCAGCCGCCGCATGACCCGGGACGAGGTGATGCTGGCCCGCGGCACGGCAGATGCACTGGCCATGCGGTTGCGCCATCATGACGACGCAGTTGCAGCCCGCTATGCGCCCACGGGGCCGCTGGCGCGTGAGATTTACGAAGCGATGGAAACCGCGCGCTGCGAGGCGGTGGGCGCGCGGGCAATGCCGGGCACCGCGGTAAACATCGACGCCAAGATCGCACATGAAGCAGATCGCAAGGGCTATGCCCAGATCAACCAGGCCGCGGACGCGCCGCTTTCGGTCGCCGCGGGCTATCTGGTGCGGCATTTGGCGACCGGGCGCGATCTGCCACGTGGTGCTGCCAATGTAATGGATCTTTGGCGCGGGCGCATCGAGGATCAGGCAGGGGGCCGCCTTGGCGATATCGATCAGGCGCTGACCGATCAGGCGGCCTTTGCGCGGCTGACGCGCAAGGTGATTTCCGATCTGGGCTACGGCGACCAGTTGGGTGATGACCCCGATCAGGATGACCCCGCAGATGATGCGGGTGACGATCAGGACGCCGAGGATCAACCCGACTCGGCCGGTGATGACTCGCAGGATGAAGAAGATGCCGATGCATCCCCCGAACGCAGTCAGGAAGAACAGCAGGACCAGTCACAGGCGCAAGTGACGATGGAAGACAGCGCCGACATGGAACAGGGCGACGAGGCGGAAATGCCCGAAGGCGAGGCGCCTCTGGAGCCACCGCCGCCCGCGCCGCATTCGGACGCCGATCCGAACTATGCCGTCTATACCACGGATTTCGATGAGGAAATCAAGGCAGAGGATCTGGCAGAGCCGGCGGAACTGGAACGCCTGCGCGCCTATCTGGATCAACAGCTGGAACCGCTGAAGGGGGCGGTTTCACGGCTGGCCAACAAGCTGCAACGCCGCTTGCAGGCGCAGCAGAACCGCAGTTGGGAATTCGATCTGGAGGAGGGCACGCTGGATGCGGGCCGCCTGGCACGGGTGGTGGCGAACCCGACGACGCCGCTGTCATTCAAGCGCGAAAAGGATACCGAGTTTCGCGATACCTGCGTGACGCTGCTGCTGGACAATTCGGGCAGCATGCGGGGGCGGCCGATCTCGATCGCGGCGATCTGTGCGGATGTGCTGGCGCGCACCCTCGAACGCTGCTCGGTCAAGGTCGAGATTCTGGGCTTTACCACGCGGGCGTGGAAAGGCGGACAATCGCGCGAACGCTGGTTGGCGCAGGGGCGGCCGCAAGGGCCGGGACGGCTGAACGATCTGCGCCATATCATCTTCAAGGGCGCGGATGCGCCGTGGCGGCGGGTGCGCCCGAACCTTGGCCTGATGATGAAGGAAGGTTTGCTGAAGGAAAACATCGACGGCGAGGCGCTGGAATGGGCGCACCGGCGGGCGGCCCATCGGCCCGAGGCGCGCAAGATCCTGATGGTGATTTCGGATGGCGCGCCGGTCGACGATTCCACCCTGTCGGTCAATCAGGCGAACTATCTGGAAAAGCACCTGCGCGATGTGATTGCCATGGTGGAACGGCGCCGGGCGGTGGAACTGATCGCTATCGGTATCGGGCATGACGTGACGCGCTACTATCAACGTGCTGTAACGATCACGGATGTGGAGCAGTTGGCAGGGGCGATGACAGAGCAACTGGCGAGCCTGTTTGATGCCAGCCCCAAGCGCGGGCGGCGGGCGGGGTAAGGGGGCTGTCGGCCCCCCTCGGCGCAGGCGCGCCTCACCCCCCAAGGATATTCAGGCAAATGTGAAAGGCAGAAGATGTTCCAGGATTTCGAGAACACCGCTGATCCAAGCCAGGGGCCTGCACGGCTGGCGGCCTTGCGTGCGGCGCTGCAGGTGGCAATGGTCGCGGGGTTCATCGTGCCCCGGGCCGATGCGCATCAGGGCGAATATGTCGCCGAACGCGACCAGCGGTTGCAGTGGCTGACGGGGTTCACCGGGTCGGCGGGGTTTTGCATCGTGCTGCCGGATGTGGCGGGGGTATTCGTTGACGGGCGCTACCGCACGCAGGTGAAAGGTCAGGTGGATCTGTCAGTCTATACGCCCGTGGCCTGGCCAGAGGTGACGGCAGGCGACTGGATCAAACAACATCTGGCGGCGGGCGTGGTGGCATTTGATCCGTGGCTGCACACCAGGGATGAAATTGCCAAACTTGAGAAATGTCTTGAAGACACGGCTGTAACACTTTCTTCTAAAAGCAATTTTATTGATCCTCTTTGGACAGATCAACCCGTACCGCCGGTGGGCCGCGCCTTCGCGCATCCAGATGCACTGGCGGGCGAGACCAGTGTGGACAAACGGGCGCGTCTGGCCGAATTGCTGCGCAGGGCCGGGCAGACGGCGGCGGTGATCACGCTGCCGGATTCGCTCTGCTGGCTATTGAACGTGCGGGGCGCGGATGTGGCACGCAATCCCATTCTCCATGGCTTTGCGATCTTGCACGCCGACGGGCGCGTCGCGGTTTTTGCCGACCCGGCAAAGTTCGATGATGCGACGCGCGCGCATCTGGGCGCTCAGGTGGCACTCAGCCCGGTATCGGCTTTCGTACCTGCACTACGCACATTGAGCGGCCCTGTCCGGGTGGACCGGGGCACAGCCCCTTGTGCCGTAAGTGCGGCGCTGCAAGACGCGGGCGTGGCGGTGGCTTGGGGCGATGATCCCTGCCGGATGCCAAAGGCGTGCAAGAACGCCGCCGAAATCCAGGGCATGCGCGAGGCGCATTTGCGCGACGGGGCGGCGATGGCCGAATTCCTGGCCTGGCTCGACACGCGCGCGCCGCTGGGGGGGGTGACCGAGATTGACGTGGTCACGGCGCTGGAAGGTTACAGACGGGCGACAAATGCGCTGCATGACATCAGCTTTGACACTATCAGCGGGGCGGGGCCGCACGGGGCGATCATGCACTACCGCGTGACGCATGACAGCAACCGCCTGGTGGCGCAGGACACGCTTTTGCTGGTCGACAGCGGTGCGCAATACCGTGACGGGACTACGGATGTTACCCGCACGGTCGCGGTCGGCGATCCGGGCGATGAGGCGCGCATGTGTTTCACCCGTGTGTTGCAGGGGATGATTGCCATCAGCCGCGCGCGGTTTCCAAAGGGGGTCGCGGGCGCGCATCTGGATGCGCTGGCGCGGTTTCCGCTCTGGGTCGCGGGGCAGGATTTCGACCATGGCACCGGGCACGGCGTGGGCGCGTTCCTGAGCGTGCATGAAGGGCCGCAGCGCATCAGCCGGCTGTCGGACGTGCCACTGGAGCCGGGGATGATCCTGTCCAACGAGCCGGGCTATTACCGCGAGGGCGCGTTCGGCATCCGCATCGAGAACCTGATCGCAGTGCAGCCCGCCCCTGCCCTGCCCGGCGGGGACGCGCGCGCGCAATTGTCGTTCGAGACGCTGACCTTTGTGCCAATAGACCGGCGCCTGATCGTGGTGGCAATGCTGGCACCCGGCGAGCGGGAGTGGCTGAACGGCTATCATGCGGATGTGCTGGCAAAAATCGGGCCGCGGGTGGGACCGGGTGTGCTGCACTGGCTGACAGCTGCCTGCGCGCCGGTTTGACCTTGCCCTATCCGGATCCGGCTGCCACGATCAGTGATTATCGAGGAGATGCCATGACCAGCCATATTCAGATCAAGCCTGCGGGCGGGACCGTCACGATCCGTGCCAATGGCGCGGTCATCGGTGAGTCGAAGCGCGCGCTGGAGATGCACGAGGGCAGCTATGACCCGGTGATCTACGTGCCGCGCGGGGATATGGCGATGGTCCTTTTGGATACATCACCACGGCAGACGAATTGCCCGCACAAGGGGATGGCCAGCTATTATTCCATCGTGACGCCGGATGGCACGCTGACGGACGCGGTCTGGTCTTACGAAAGCCCCTGCGCAGATGTGGCCGAAATTGCCGGCCATCTGGCATTTTACACAGACCGGGTGACCGTGGAGCGGCGTTAACTTTCGTCGGCCACCTTGCGGATGCGTTCAACCATGGCGCGCAAGCCGTTGGACCGCTGGGCAGAAAGATGATCGTGCAGGCCAAGCCGCTTCAGTTCGGCGGGCGCATCGACGGCAATGACGTCTTGCACCGGCAGGCCTGCATACAGCGCGTGCAGAATGGCAATCAGGCCGCGCACGATCATCGCATCGCTTTCGCCCTGAAAGTCAAACCGTTGCGCGTCGATCTGTGGTCTGATCCAGACTTGGGATGCGCAGCCGTCGACCTTGAACGCGGGCACCTTGAAGGCATCGTCAAGCGGCGGCATGGCACGGCCCAGTTCGATCACATGGCGATACCGGTCTTCCCAGTCGTCCAGGAATTCAAAGGTCTCGGCAATGTCTTCAAACGCGGGGGTGGCCATGATTTCTCCTTGTTGGGAGTGAGGTAATTCCCCTGATGCCCCCTGTCCAGCCCAAGCCGCCTTTTCAAAGTGCAATCCATCGGCTACCCAAGGGAAAACCACGAGGTTCCCGATGACGCTGCGTCTGACACTCGCCCTGTGCTGCACCCTGATTCTGGCCGGATGCGGCGGGTTTCGCGACTCGCGGCTGAACCCGTTCAACTGGTTCGGCCGCTCGCAAGCCACCGCACTGGAGCCGCTGGTGCCCGCGGCCCAGGCGGACGCCCGCGCGCTTGTGGCTGAAGTTGTCGACATGCAGATCGACGTGCTGCCGGGCGGGGCGATCCTGCGGGCCACGGGCCGGGCCCCGACGCAAGGCTGGTGGCAGGCAGAACTGGTACTGCGCGAGGGGGCCGAGGAAGATCCGGCCCGACAGATCTATGATTTCCGCATCTTCCCGCCGCTGACGTCGAACCCCAGCAGCACGCCGCAAAGCCGCGAGGTGACGGTGGCGCTGTATCTGTCGGATATTGATCTGAACGGGGTTGCGTCGATCACCGTGCAGGGTGCGGCGAACGCGCGGGCAGTACGGCGCTAAACCTGCAACTGCCGGTCCGCCTCATGCGGCGCTTCAGATGCGCACGACCCGAACTTCGCTGCCCTTGGCTGACAGCGCAATTTCACCCCGGCACAGGCTGAGCGCATCGTCACCAAAGGCTTCGGCGCGCCAGCCTTTCAGCGTGTCGAGATTGCGCTCGCCTGCGGCGATGGCATCAAGATCGGCCGCAGAGGCGATGAGTTTGGAGGCGACGCCCAGATTTTCGGCCTTGGCTTTCAGCAGAACGCGCAAAAGATCGGCCAGCGCCGGATTGACCTGCATCTGTTCGCGCCCGGCATCGACTTTCGGAATATCTTCGGGGCGCATTTCAATGCCCGCTTTCACGGCGGCCAGAATGCCATCCGCAATTTCCTGTTTGCGGCCTTCGCGCATCAGCAGACGTGAGCGGCCCAGTTCCTCGACGGTCGCGGGCCGGGTGGAGGCGAGTTCCAGCAGCGCATCGTCCTTCATCACGCGGCTGCGCGGGACGTTGTTCTTTTGGGCGTAATCCTCGCGGAACTTCGCCAATGCCTGGACCACTGCAAGGAATCGCCCGGATGTGGTGCGCGTCTTGATGCGTTCCCATGCGTCGTCGGGGTGGACGGTATAAGTGGCGGGGTCGGTGAGGATGGACAGCTCTTCTTCCAGCCAGTGATGGCGGCCGGATTTGGCGAGTTGGGCTGCAAGGAATTCATAGATCATGCGCAGATGCGTCACATCAGCCAGCGCATAGTCCTTTTGCGCGGTGGTCAGCGGGCGGCGCGACCAATCGGTGAAGCGCGAGGTTTTATCCAGATTTTCGCGGGCAATCTTTTTCACCAGCGTCTCGTAGCCCACCTGTTCGCCAAAGCCGCAGACCATTGCGGCGATCTGGGTATCAAACAGCGGCTTGGGGAACACGCCACCTTCGACAAAGAAGATCTCAAGATCCTGACGCGCCGCATGAAAGACCTTGACGGTCTTCTCGTGTCGGAACAGGTCATAAAGCGGGTCCATCGACATCTCGGCCCCGTCGATCGGGTCTACGAGAACGGCATCGCCATCGGCACCCGGCAGCGCCATCTGGATCAGGCACAGCTTCGACCAGTAGGTCCGCTCGCGCAGAAATTCGGTGTCGATGGTGACGTAAGGATGGGATTTTGCAGCGGTACAGAAGGCGGCGAGGTCTTCGGTCGTGGTGATCGTGCGCATCAGTCGCCCTTCTGGCAGGCGCGGGGTCATCCCGCAGGTCTGATTGTCATACGGGGCAAAATCGCCAAAAGAAAGGCTTTTCTCGGGGATTTTCGTCGTGCTGCGGGCAGCCGGCAGGCACTTGGCGTCGCGCAGGTGGCAGGCGGTGGTGCCTGCGGCACGGATACCTCTGGCCGGGACGGCAGCCGTTACAGAAAGATCGGGCTGCGGTCACCGGCGGCAAAGCGGCGCAGGGTGACGGGGTAAAGGCGGTGTTCGGCCACCAGAACGCGGGCAGCCAGGGATTGGGCGGTGTCACCGGGCAGGATGGGTACATGCGCCTGACCCAGGATCGGGCCGTCGTCGAGCACCGGCGTTACCTCGTGCACGGTGCAGCCCGCGGTCGTGTCACCGGCATCGAGGGCGCGTTGATGGGTGTGCAGGCCCGGGTATTTGGGCAGC